>JAICHZ010000126.1 GCA_025924655.1 Pseudonocardiaceae bacterium
GATTGGACGTCACGGCGAGCGGCCTGGGCTGTACGGATCGCCGGCTGGAACCTTCGTGAGTGCCACCCACGCCGCCCTGCTGGTTCCCGCCGACACCCCGGTGCACCGGCTGGCGCCGCAGTGCAAGGTGGCCGCTACCGCACTGTTCGTGCTCGCCGTCGCCGCCACTACGCGGGGCGTGTACTGGCCCTACCTGTGGTATCTGCTGCTGCTCGCCGGGGTCGCCGCGCTGGCCCGGCTACCCCCGCTGATTTTGGGGCGTCGGCTGCTGGTGGAGGTGCCGTTCGTGCTGTTCGTGACGGCGCTGCCGGTTCTCGGTGGGCCGCCGCACCAGACGGTGCTAGGGATCGCGCTGTCGGTGCCCGGGCTGCACGCCGCGGCGACCATCACGCTTAAGGCGACGTTCGGGCTGCTCGCCACGGGCATCCTGGCCGCGACCACGCCGCTACCGGAGATCATCACCGGGTTGGAGCGGTTGCGGCTGCCGCGAGTATTCACCGCGGTAGCGGCCTTCATGGTGCGCTACACCGAGGTACTGGTCGCCGAGTGGGCCCGGATGCGTACCGCCGCGCTGTGCCGGGGGGGCAACCCGCGCTGGCTCTGGCAGGTCCGCGACATGACGGCCGGTCTCGGTGCGCTGGTCGTCCGCTCCTTCGAGCGGGGTGAGCGGGTGTATCTGGCCATGGCTTCCCGCGGGTACACCGGAATCCTGCCGACCCCGCTGACCGGCGCCCCGGCGTCTGGGTTGGCATGGGCGGGCGCGCTGGCGGTGCCGGCGCTGGCCGCGTTCGCAACGGCGCTGGCATGAGCCGCGAGACCTGCTCGCAGGGTCGAATCAGCAGGCCAGCGATGCTGGTGGTGGGTCACGGCAGCCGGGACGCCGACGGGGTCGACGAGTACTGGGCGTTGGCCGGCACCATCCGCGCCGCGGCAGGTGATCTGCTGACCGGGTTCGGTTTCATCGAACTGGCCTCCCCGACTGTCGATGAGGCCATCGACGACCTGGTCGCGCGCGGCGCCACCGAGATCGTCAGCGTGCCGCTGGTGTTGCTGGCCGCCGGGCACCTAAAGAACGACGGTCCCGCGGCGCTGGCCCGGGCCCGGACCCGGCACCCCGAGGTGCAGTTCCGGCTGGCGCGCGATCTGGGTATCGAGCCGGGCGTCCTGGAGATCACCGCGGATCGGATCCGGGACGCGGCCGGTGACGCCGACCCGGAGAAGCTCGGAGTGGCGCTGATCGGGCGGGGCTGCAGCGACCCGGACGCCTGCGCGGACCTGTGGAAGGTCAGCCGGTTGCTCGCCGATGGGCGCGGTCTGGGTACCGTCGAGCCGGGGTTCGTCTCCGTCGCCACCCCATCGGTCCCCGAGACGTTGGAGCGGCTTCGGCTGCTCGGCACCGGGACCGCGGTGGTCGCCCCGTTCTTCCTGTTCTCCGGGATACTGCGCAACCGGATCTACCGCGAAGCGGCCGCCTGGGCGCAGGACCACCCCGAAGTCGAGATCCGCGGAGCTGGCCACCTGGGACCCGATCCGCGGCTGGCCAGGCTGGTGTTGGAGCGCTACCGGGAAGCGCGGGCGGGCGACGTCCGGATGAACTGCGACCTGTGCGCCTACCGGGTGCAGCTGCCCGGCTACGAGTCCAAGGTGGGCACGCCGATCTCGCTGAGCCCGCACGGCGACGGCCCAGCCCGAGGCTCCCGGCGCGCTCGTCGGGCCACCCGCGCACCCGCCCCGGCACCGCAGATCCGTCGCGGCCGATTCACCGCTTCTTCATCCGCAGGCGAGCACCCCGCGATCGAAATCCGCAATGTCGACTTTTCTTACCCGGACGGGCGCCAAGCGCTGTCCGGGGTCTCGATGCGCGTCGAACCCGGTGAGCGAGTCGCGCTGCTCGGCCCCAACGGTGCCGGCAAGACATCGCTGGTGCTACAACTCAACGGGGTGCTCACGCCGTCGGCCGGGTCGGTGTTGATCGGCGGTGTGCAAGTCGGGCGGCGCACCCTGACCGAAGTACGCAGGCGGGTCGGCGTGGTCTTCCAAGATCCCGATGATCAGTTGTTCAGCCCCACCGTGGGTCGCGACGTGGCGTTCGGACCCGCTCATCTGGGACTGTCCGGTGCCGCGCTGGAAGCCCGGGTCACCGAGGCGTTGTCCTATGTCGGCCTGACCGATGCCGCCGACCGGCCACCGCACCGGCTGTCGCTAGGTGAGCGGCGGCGCGCTGCGGTGGCCACCGTGCTGGCTATGCACCCCGAGGTCCTCGTGCTCGACGAGCCCACCGCCAACCTCGACCCGGCGGCCCGGCGGGAGTTCGCTGATCTGATCAAGCGGCTGGGCATGACGACGCTGCTGGTCACCCATGATCTGCTCTACGCGCTGGAGCTGTGCCCACGCGCGCTGGTGATTGACCACGGGCAGATCGTCGCCGACGGGCCCACCCGCGAGTTACTCGGCGACGCCGGGTTCATGAGCGCCCATCGGCTGGAGCTCCCGGCCGGCTTCAACCCGCTAGGCTGATGATCGCAGTGGTGACGGACGTGTCGATCGAGTTGGGTTCAACCCGGTGATGTTGGCGAGATCTTGACGCTGCAGCGTGGGAAGATCACCTTCCCCCGGAGGTTGCCCGCCGTTCGGGTCGGCGAGTTTCCCGGTAGATGGGAGCGGGGTCGCCGTGGGAAGATGGTCGGCCCATGAAGATCGACCTCGCCCGGCGCAATCCGATACCCCGACTCGCCCGCGCGAGGGTTCTCTGGCCGTTAAACGAGGGGGAGCAAGTGCATGATAGCGATCAGCACTACTTAGGGGCACATATAGATGCTGATACGGAGTCTGATCGACTCCAACTGCTAGAGGGGTGCCGTGACCCGGGGACCATCCGCCGGCTCGACCGGCTTGGTGTCTCACGCGGGTGGCGCTGTCTTGAAGTAGGAGCAGGCCATGGGTCTATCGCACGGTGGCTCGCCGAGCGAGTCGGTCCGACAGGGTCGGTGGTAGCCGCCGATCTTGACCCCCGCTTCCTGACCGACATGCCGGCCGGTGTGGACGTCCGCCGTCTCGATATCCGACACGACGATCTCGAGGCAGACAGTTATGATCTGGTTCACTGCCGGGCGCTGCTCATGCACTTGCCCGACCCGATCGCAGCGCTTGCTCGGATGGTCGCTGCCTTGCGACCCGGCGGTCTGCTTCTGGCCGAGGAAGGCGATTACGGGCTGTGGAGCTATGGCGGGCATGCGGATGCCCAGCAGCTGAACACGCTCATAACGCGCATGCTGACCAGACTAGCTGAAGCGAAAATAGCGAATCCGTGGTTTGGGCGCAGGCTGCCTGATCTCACTTTAGCAAGCGGCCTGGAACTTCGTGGCAGTGAGGTCGAGACGCGGGTCGTCCGGCCGGGAGAAGCTGACTATGAGTTCGAATGGGCGAGCCTGTTGGCTACCGTACCGGCCATGATCAAACTTGGCATCTACGGGGAAGCAGACGCGAACCTGATACGAGCCCTCAGCGGCCATCTCAATAGTGTCATCACCACTGTGAGCATTGTAGCAGTCTGGGGTCAAAAGCCCTCATGATCAGAAAATAGAACGGTCAGTCGCAGGTGACACCGACTACCTATATCGAAGCCGACCAGTAATGAAACCGCGAACACGTGGCCGCACACAGCGACTGGGTTCGCTCGCCCTAACAGCGCGCGGTTACCGCGAGGTGCGCAGAGAAGCGCTCTCGCTTGAGGTGGTGCTGGTGCACCTCGAGAAGCCAGCAGCCAAGGGCGCCCTCGCGTAGAACCACCAGCCAGCAGTCTGCAATGCGAGGCGCGGGATTAGCCCGAGAAGAGGTCCAAAACCGTGGTCTGGCCGTCGCTGCCGTCGTGGTGTCGCGCGCGGAAGCCGGCCCGTGTTCCCGGGCCTCACACGGCAGCAGCTCCGCGGCGGCCAGAGGGAAATAACGCGGTTCGGCGACCGGCAGCGTCACCCGTCTGCGCAGCGAGGAATCTGGGCCCGCTGTGCCGGCACCACCACCGGCTCAACCCACACCAGCGAGTCGCTGTCCCAACCCGAACCCGGCCTATTCATTTTGGACCAGTCCCACCGGCCGCGTTTATCACTTCCGTGCTCCGCCCCGCACCGAGTTCTACACAGACATCCGGCCACACCCCGGACCTCCACCGTTCTGATTCGCACTTGTGCGCCCCTTCCTGGGCGCGACCAGCTCCTATTGTGCTAGCAGAGTCGGGGTCGCTTTGACGCCGCTGGCTCCGGGCCTCCGATGTCCATCAGGATCACATCCGGAGCCTGTTGCTGCAGACCCTGAGGACTCTTCGCCGTCGGCCAGCCGGAATGTCCGGTCAGCTTTCAGTTCACAATGGCTTCGACCGCCGCTATAGAGCGGCGCTGCTGGTGATCAGTAAGTTCACCAAGTACAGCGGTCGCGCTAGTCCCACAGTGTGATCGCGTCGGTCGGGCAGACCTCTACGCACTCGCCACAGGAGGTGCAGCGAGCCGCGATCACCGCGGGGCGCAGCGGGGCTGGGCGCAGGGCGTACTCCGGGCAGGTGCGCAGGCACGCCCCGCAAGCGGTGCACGCTGAACTGATCGACAGCGGATGCAGGGCGGCGACCGCGACGGTGACGTGCTCGCCGCGCAGTTTCGGCACGATCAGCGATCCTCCGCCGAGATCGCGGGCGGTGAGCAGGGCGGCGGCTTCCGCGACGCTGCGGGTCCCGACATGGCCGCGGACCGGCTCACTGGGATGCGGCACGTCCACCGCGTCGAGCTCAGCTGCCGGGTAGCAGTGCAGCGGCGCACCGTGTTCCCGGATCACCGCGAGCAGCCCGGGCTCGTCGCGGCGCCGGTCGATGGTGCCGAACGCGGTGATCGCGGTCAGATCCGGCACGGCCGCTCGAAGCGCTGACCACACGGCCGCCGCGCGAACCCCTCGGGATGAGCCGAGCCCGACGACCAGGCCCGTCACCGCCGCCCCCACAGCAGCAGCACCGGGTTGGTCGCGGCCAACCGCACGGACCCGTCAGGCAACTCCGCGAACCGGGACGCCGCCAGCTGGACTCCATCGACCTGATGCCCCGCTTCTCGCAGGGCCGCGCGGCACGGCGCCAGGCGGTCCAGCGCGGCTAGGGCGACCACGACGCGAGGCGAGGCCTTCGCCGCGGCGCGCACCACATCGGGCCCTCCCCCACCGACGAACACCGAGTCGGGGTCGGGCAGACCCGCGAGCACTGCTGGCGCCGGTCCCTCGATCACCCGGACGTCTACCTGGTGGGCGCTGGCGTTGGCCACCAACCGGGCGCACTGCGCGGGATCGCGCTCGACGGCGACCACGGCGGCCCCCAGCCGGGCACATTCCACCCCGACCGAGCCCGACCCGGCCCCTAGATCCCACACCAACCGGCCCGGTCCGGGGGCCAGTCGCGCCAGGGCCAACGCCCGGACCTCCGACTTGGTGATCATCGAATCCCGATGTGAGAACTCCGCCTCGTCCAGCGC
Source organism: Pseudonocardiaceae bacterium (assembly GCA_025924655.1). Lineage (GTDB taxonomy): Bacteria > Actinomycetota > Actinomycetes > Mycobacteriales > Pseudonocardiaceae. Next base: position 5,502 of record JAICHZ010000126.1, read on the forward strand.
CCAGCCGGCCGTGGGGGGCACCGGGTCACCGCCGGCGATCCATCCCCGATCAGGAACAGCGTGTTCATCAGCCAGGCATAACACGATATGCGGATCGCGCACCGGCTCGCCGTCGAAGCGTCGCACCCGCTCGCCGGGACCGCCGAGATCCTCGGCGACCAGCACACTGCGGCGCCACCCGGCCAGGCCGGCGACGATCTGCGCGGCGCCTGCTCGTGGTCCGGTCAACACCGCGACCGCTGGGTGTGCCCGGCACACGTTGAGCACGCACCGCAACGACCTGTCGCCGTGCGCCGAGACTACGGCGACGTCGTCCCAGGACCGGCCCAGCAGCGCGAACGCCCGCGTCACGCTGGACCGCGCCGGCAGCACCACCGGCCGCAGACCGCGGTTGCGCAGCATCCGCACGATGCCGAAGAACCCGGGATCTCCGCTGGCCAGCACCACGGTGGGGGTGTCGTCAAGGGCGACCAACTCCGCTGGCCCGAGCACCCGAGCGCTGGGGGGCACCGGTACATCAGCGAGCTGGTGCGGCGCGCCGACCACGATCTGCGCACTCGCCAGCGCCTGCGTCGCGCCAGGAGACAGCGCAGAACCGTCCAGGCCGATGACGGTGACGGTCACTCGCCAACCCAGTCCCGCTCGGTCGCGGCCACAACTCGCTTCCCAGTGAAGTCGACCATGGCTGCCTTGGCGTGCAGCGGGCGCCCGACCTCGGCGGTGAACCGGTGCAGCGTATCCGCTACCCGGGCGCAGACGTCGTCGCCGCACGCGCGCAGCAACCCACTGGCCTCCCAGATCTCGTAGGCCCGTCGGGCGGTCGGCGCGGCGCGGATCTCCGCGATGTCATCGGGGGCGCCGCCGTGCATGGCGGTGATCTCCGCCAGCAGACCAGTGTCCACTTTGGACTTGGTGTAGTGGGTCATCAGGATCCCGGAGGCCAGCTTGGTCAGCTTGCCGATCATGCCGACGAATACCACCTCGGTCAGACCGTGCTGCACCGCGCGGCGCAGCGCCGCCCCGGTGAAGTCGCCGACCTCCACGAACGCCACCTCCGGCAGGTGCGGCAACAGCCGCATCGCGCCCCGCTCGGTACGCCCGCCAGTGGCAAGCACCAGCGTCGGCACACCTTGGGCGGCCATCACCGACACCGCCTGCTCCACCGACGCACGCCAGGACGCGGTCGAAAACGGGCGGACGATGCCGGTGGTGCCCAGGATCGAGATTCCGCCCTCGATGCCCAACCGGCGGTTGGTGGTCTTGCGGGCCATCTTCTCCCCGCCGGGCACGCTGATCGTCACATCCGCGCCCCGGCCACCGGATGCTTCCCACACCGCCTCGGTGATCATCTGTCGGGGTACCGGGTTGATCGCGGGCTGCCCGACCGGCAACCCCAACCCGGCCCGAGTCACCACACCCACCCCCTCGCCGCCGTGGAGCACCACCTCGCCATCGCTGCGCCAGGCGACGGTCACCGTCAGGTGCGCGCCGTGCGTGACGTCAGGGTCGTCGCCGGCATTCTTGATCACGACGGCGGTGGCGGTAGCCCCCTGGCAACGCAGCGATTCAACGGTGAAGGTGTGCCGATCCCCCGAAGGGAATCCGATGTTCACCGTGGACATCCGGGTGCCGCTCAGCGCTGCCGCCGCGGCCTTGGCCGCCGCCGCTGCGCAAGCACCGGTGCTGAACCCGGTACGCAGTGCGTGCGGGCGCATCTTCGCGGTCCGGGGCAGGTCCGGCTCGCGCAGCGGTGGGCCGTCGGTCACAGCTGCGCTCCTCTGCCATTGCGCGGCGGCAGGACGACCACCGTCGACAGGTAGTCCGCAGAGTCGGTGTGCGCCAACCGGGTGATGCGCTCGTCGGGGGTACCGACGTGCTCGGCGCACCAGGCGCGGTCCAGCGCACCTGCGGCGGCGATCCGCTCGCGGAGCGGCACCAACCGGCGGCCGCCCTTGTAGGCGACGACCGCCCCACCTCCGGCCAGCGCTTGATCCACGGTGGCGAGATCGCGGGTCAGCGGGAGCAGCGTGAGCGGTTCGGATCCTTCGACCAGGGTCAGGCCGGCGGCGCTGGCGGCGGCCTGCATCGCGGTGATGCCCGGCACGGTGCGGATCCGGATGTCGGGCAGCAGCTCGCGGACCGTCTTGGCGAGGTAACCGAACGTGGAGTACACCGAGGGGTCACCGAGGGTGGCGAAGGCGGCGCTGCCGCCGTGCTCGCGCAGATGCGCCACCACCCGCGCGGCCGCGGCGTCCCAGCAGTCGTGGCGCCGGCGCTGCGACCCGGTGACGTCGTCATTGAGGGCGAACACCAGCCGCTCCAGCCGGTTGTGGGTCAGGTACGCGCGTACGACGGCCTCGGCGCGGCCCGGCAGGTCAGGGGCCATCACCGGCACGAAGATCCGCCCGGCGCAGGACAGCTCGCGCACCGCGGCAATGGTCAGCAGATCCGGGTCCCCTGGACCCACCCCGATCCCGATCAGCTCCACGATGTCGACCTAACCCTAGTGTCGACCTAACTCTTCAGGCGGCTTGCCACAAAGCGCGCCACCGCTGCTGGATGCGCAACGGGGTGGGTATGCAGGAACGATGCGTGTACCGCGCCGTGGACGAACCCCTCGGGCTGTGCGCCGGTCCACGCCCAGGCGGCCTCGCCCGCGCGGGGCGTGACCGTGGTGCGGTGAAACTCGTGGCCGCTGACCCGCGCGCCGACCAGGTGCAGCACCGAGTCGCGCAACGCCACCGCATCGCGGTATCCCAGCACCAGGCGCCCGGTCATCGTCGCGGCGGCGTCGAGCACCCCGCACATCGGTGCGCCGTCCACCGAGCGGCACAGGTACATCAACCCACCGCATTCGGCGTGTATCGGGGCTCTGCGATGAGCCAGGGCGGCGATCTGCGCGCGCAGCACGGCGTTGGCCGACAACGCCTCGGTGTGGCACTCCGGGAAGCCGCCGGGAAGCACCAGGCCAGCGGTACCCGGCGGCAGCGACTCGTCATGCAGCGGGTCGAAGCCGACGACTTCGGCTCCGGCAGCGGCGAGCAGTTCGGCGTGTTCCGGATAGCCGAAGGTGAACGCCGGCCCGGCGGCCACCGCGACTACCGGCTTGCCGGTCACCGCGACAACCTCAGCGTCCGGTTCCCATGGCGCCCCCGCCTGGGTCGATCCGGCCAAGGACAGCACCGCGTCCAGGTCGATCTGGGCGGCCACCGCGTCGGCCCAACGGGTCACCACACTCGCCGCGGTGGCGTGTTCGGCGGCGGTGACCAGCCCCAAGTGCCGCGACGGCACCGCCAGCGCGTCATCCCGGCGTAGCGCACCGAGCACCGGCAGGCCAACTTCGTCGCAGGCCTGCCGGCAGACCTGTTCATGACGCACCGAGCCGACCCGGTTCAGTACCACGCCAACGATCCGCACGTCGGGGTCGAAGGACCGGAATCCATGCAGCAGCGCGGCGAGGCTTCGGCCCTGACCGCGTACGTCGACGACCAGCAGCACCGGGGCCCCCAGCAAGGCCGCGACGTGCGCCGTCGAGCCGTAGCCAGCCCTCCCGGTGCGGCCGTCGAACAGGCCCATCACCCCCTCGACGATCGCGACCTGTGCTCCGGCACCGCCGTAGGCGGCCAGTGCCGCGATGCGCCGCTCACCGACCAGCACGGGATCGAGGCTGCGGCCCGGTCTCCCGGTGGCCAGCGCGTGGTAGCCGGGGTCGATGTAGTCCGGACCGACCTTGAACCCAGCCACCGTGGTGCCCCGGCGCCGCAGCGCGGCCATCAACCCGGCGGCGACCGTGGTCTTGCCGCTGCCCGACGCGGGCGCGGCCACGACCACGGTTGGTTTACCACTCAATTCCGCGCTGGCCTTTCTGGCCGGCGTCCATCGGGTGCTTGATCTTCGTCATCTCCACCACCAGGTCGGCGGCATCGAGCAGCGCAGGTGGGGCGCTGCGGCCGGTAATCACAACGTGCTGCCGGCCGGGTCGAGCGGCCAGCGTGGCCACCACCTCGTCGGTGTCCACCCAGCCCCAATGCAGCGGGTAGCTGAACTCATCGAGCACGTACAGGTCGTGCACCTGCTCGGCCAGCCGGCGGGCGATCTCCGCCCACCCCTGCGCCGCGGCGGCGGCGTGGTCCTCAGTGCTGCCCTGCTTGCGCGCCCAGGACCAGCCCTCCCCCATCTTGTGCCACTCGACCGGCCCGCCTTGGCCGGTGCGCTGGTGCACCTCGTGCAGCGCCTGGAACGCGGCCTGCTCTCCCACCTTCCATTTCGCGGACTTGACGAACTGGAACACCCCGATCGACCAGCCGGCGCTCCACCCCCGCAACGCCAAGCCGAAGGCGGCGGTGGACTTGCCCTTCATCGCTCCGGTGTGGACGATCAGCAGCGGCCGATTGCGTCGCTGCCGGGTGGACAACCCGTCATCGGGAA
>JAICHZ010000127.1 GCA_025924655.1 Pseudonocardiaceae bacterium
GGCGGCAACAACAATCCCTACCGGCTCGACGACGAGACGTCCTGGCTGGCCTGGTCGGCCGATCCGGACAGCGAAATGATGACCGCTTTCACTCGCCGCCTGATCACGCTGCGCACCACGACACCCGCGTTGCGCCAACCGGAGTTCTTCGAGGGTCGCACCACTCCGGGCGGCGCGCCCGACTTGGTCTGGTTTCATCCTGACGGGCGCCCCATGGAGCTCCACGACTGGCGAGACGGTGATCTCCGGACGCTCAGCATGTGGATCGACGGCACCGACGTGCGGTCCCACCCGCCACCGCCGGTCACCGATTCGTGGCTGCTGGTGCTGCACGCCGGCGCGCAGCCGATCATGGTCACGCTGCCGGATCGGGAGTACGGCGAGCGGTACGAACCGGTGCTGGACACCGGATCTCCGGACGGCGTGCCCGCGCATCCGCGAAGCCGGCGTCCGGGAACCCGGATGACAGTCCCGGCGCGAAGACTGCTGCTCTTCCGTGCCGTCCAGGGGTAGCTCATTCTTAGTCTCCGGCTACCTCCGGGCCGTGGCGGTGATCCCCGAAGCGCCGCGCGAATCTCGGCTACCACGGCCTGCGGCCGCCCGGGTCACATAAATCGTGATCAAGGCCTCAGGTGGCTAGGTGGAGGAGGCCGAACTCGGCGGGGACAGCCATCAGCGGGTGTTGCGGCAGGACGCGCACGGTGTACCCGACCAAGCCGGCGTGCGGCAGCCGTAACGTCGCCTCGAATCGGTCGCTGTCGCCATCGGCGTCGCCAACCGGCTGCATGGTCACCACCAGCGGGTCCTGCAACTCCTCCCGGTCGTCTACCCGCCCGATCACGACCTGAACGTCGACGTCGCACGGCTTGAGCCCGGCCAACACGACCGCCGCGCGGACCGTCATCTCCGAGCCCAGCTCCGGCGTGTCCGGCAGGCCGGAGATATCCACCTGCGCTACCCGGACCCGAGGCCAGGCGGCACCGACCCGAAACCGGTATCGCGACAGCTCACGTGCCCCGGCGAAGGAGTCGGCGCACACCGCCGCGGCCGATTCTGCGGCCGGCGCGTAGAGGCGCTCCACGTACTCCTGCACCATCCGGCCGGCCTGGACCTGCGGGCGCAACGTGGCCAGAGTGTGGCGCACCATAGTCACCCAACTGGCCGGCACGCCGTCGGCGCCACGGTCGTAGAACTCGGGGACGAGGTGCGTTGCGATCAGTTCGTAGAGCGCGTTGGCCTCGAGGGTGTCACGCCGCTCCGGGTTCTCGACGCCGTCGGCGGTCGGGATGGCCCAGCCGTTGTGGCCGTCGTAGAGCTCATCCCACCAGCCGTCCCGGATCGACAGGTTGAGCCCACCGTTGAGCGCGGACTTCATCCCGGAGGTGCCGCACGCCTCCAACGGCCGCAGTGGGTTGTTCAGCCACACGTCGCAGCCCCAATACAGATACCGGGCCATCGACATGTCGTAGTCGGGCAGGAACGCTATCCGGTGCCGGACATCCGGCGAGTCGGCGAACCGCACCACCTGCTGGATCAGCGCCTTGCCGCCGTCGTCGGCGGGGTGCGACTTGCCCGCAATGATCAACTGCACCGGGCGCTGCGGATCCAGCAGCAATGCCCGGAGCCGCTCCGGGTCGCGGAGCATCAAGGTGAGCCGCTTGTAGGTGGGCACCCGGCGGGCGAAACCCATCGTGAGTATCTGCGGATCGAAGATCCGCGACGTCCAGCCCAGCTCGGGCGCGGAGGCGCCGCGCTCCAACCACGCGGCCCGGACCCTCCGACGCACCTCTTGCACCAGTTTGGCGCGCAGCATGCAGCGCAGGTCCCACAAGACGGAGTCGGGCGCCGACAGGGCCGCACTGCCATCGTCGGACTCGCCGAGCACACCGGCTAGTTCGCGCGCCGCCCAGGTCGGGCCGTGCACCCCGTTGGTGACCGAGCCGATCGGCACCTCCTCGACGTCGAACTGTGGCCACAAGCCGCGGAACATCGCCCGGGACACTGCGCCGTGCAGCTGCGAAACGCCGTTGGAGCGCTGAGCCAGCCGCAGCCCCATATGCGCCATGTTGAACATGCCAGCGTGGTCTTCGGCGCCCAATGCCAGCACCCGGTTGACGTCGACGCCAGGCAGCAGCGCAGCGTCGTTCGAGGATCCGATGAAGTGGTGGCGCACCAGGTCGACCGGGAAGCGGTCGATCCCGGCCGGCACCGGGGTGTGGGTGGTGAATACGGTGCCGGCCCGCACCGCAGTCAATGCCTCGTCAAAACTCAGCCCGTCGTCGGCGATCAGCTCACGGATGCGTTCCAGGCCGAGGAAACCGGCGTGGCCCTCGTTGGTGTGGAACACCTCAGGTTCGGGATGACCGGTGAGCTGGCAGAACATCCGCACCGCACGGACCCCGCCGATCCCGGCGAGGATCTCCTGGGTGATCCGGTGGTCCTGGTCTCCCCCATAGAGCCGGTCGGTGACCCCGCGCAGATCATCCGGATTCTCCTCGATATCTGAGTCCAGCAGCAGCAACGGAACCCGCCCGATGTCTGCCCGCCAGATTCGCGCTCTCAGCACCCGCTCGCACGGCACGTTGACTCCGACTAGCAGCGGCGCGCCGGCGGCGTCGACCAGCAGGTGCAGCGGCAGACCCTGCGGATCCAGGACTGGGTAATGCTCCAGCTGCCAACCGTCCAGCGACAATGACTGGCGGAAGTAACCCGAGCCGTACAGCAAACCGACGCCGATCAGCGGCACCCCCAGGTCTGAGGCCGCCTTGAGGTGGTCGCCCGCCAGCACGCCCAGGCCTCCGGAGTAAAACGGCAGCACCTCGGAGACGCCGAACTCCATCGAGAAGTAGGCGATCGCCGCCGGTAGCGCTTCCGCGCGCTGCTGGTACCACCGGGGATCGTCAAGGTAGCGGCGCAGATCCTCGGCCAGCGCGTGGGTGCTGGCCACCACCGTCTCGTCGGCGGCCAGCGCGGTGAGCCGACGGGTGGGAATCTCCCCGAGCAGCCGCATCGGATCCCCGTTGACGGCGGCCCAGGTGCGTTCGTCCAGCGAGGCGAACAGATCCTGGGTCGGCGGATGCCAGCTCCACCGCAGGTTGGCGGCCAGCGTCTCCAAGGCTGCCAGCGGTGCGGGCAGCTGGGCCCGGACGGTGAACCGGCGCAGTGCTCTCATGGGCGGACTTTATCCGGCGGTCCCGCGTTCTCCGACCCACAACTCGATGGCGTCACGAGTGTCACACCCGACGCGCACCGGTCAGCCGATCCCGGCAGACTGGAGAGCGGGGCCGGACCGAGGGAAAAGGGGCGACAGGGGTGAGTGGTCGGATCGCCATCGATGATGTGACGCCCGTGGTCTCGTGCGGGAGATATCCCAGCAAGGCGGTGGTCGGCGAACACGTTCCGGTCTGCGCCACGGTCTGGCGGGAGGGCCACGACGCGGTGGGCGCCACGGTTGTCTGGCGCGGTCCGGGCAACCAGACCAGCCAGCTCCGGATGCAGCCAGGACCACCGGGCCTCGACCAGTTCACCGCGACCGTGGTGGCGGATGAGGTCGGTTGGTGGAGTTTCCGGGTGGATGGCTGGGCCGATCCCTGGGAGACCTGGCGGCACGTGATCGAGGTGAAGATCGACGCCGGCCAGACCGTATCCGAGTTGGAGAATGATCTGATCACCGGCGCCCGGTTGCTGGAGCGAGCGGCTCGCCGGCCCGGCCAGCAGGCTCACCGAACAACGCTGAGCACCGCGGCGGCGGCGTTGCGCGACGTCACGCTGCCGCTGTCCGAGCGGGTCGGGCCGGCGCTCGCGGAGCCAGTGATCGAAATTCTCACCGCCGACCCACTCCGTGATCTGATCACCAAGGGCGGCTCGCACAAGGTGTGGGTGGACCGCCCGCGCGCCCTGTTCAGCTCCTGGTATGAGTTCTTTCCCCGATCCACCGGCGGCTGGGACGAGCACGGCAACCCGGTACACGGAACCTTCGCCACGGCCACCGGTGAGCTTGACCGGATCGCCAAAATGGGCTTCGACGTGGTGTACCTGCCGCCGATCCACCCGATCGGCGAGGTGAACCGCAAGGGCCCCAACAACACCATGCACGCCGGACCCGACGACGTCGGTTCGCCGTGGGCGATCGGCTCGGCCGAGGGCGGCCATGATGCGGTGCATCCCCAGCTGGGCACGTTGGAAGACTTCGAAGCCTTCGTCGTCAGGGCCGGTGAGCTCGGTATGGAGGTCGCGCTGGATTACGCACTCCAATGTGCGCCAGATCACCCGTGGGCCAAAGAACACCAAGAGTGGTTCACCACCCGCCCGGACGGGACGATCGCGTACGCGGAGAACCCACCCAAGCGCTATCAGGACATCTACCCGCTCAACTTCGATACCGACCCGCGAGGTAGCTATCTGGAGATGCTGCGGGTAATGCTGTTCTGGGTAGAGCGCGGGGTGCGAATTTTCCGGGTAGACAACCCACACACCAAGCCGCCGGACTTCTGGCAGTGGATGATCTGGCAGGTCAAGGACCGCCACCCGGATGTACTTTTCCTCTCCGAGGCATTCACCCGGCCGGCGCGGCTCTACGGGCTGGCCCGGCTCGGGTTTACCCAGTCCTACACTTATTTCACCTGGCGCACCGGTAAACAGGAGCTCACCGAATACGCGACGGAGCTGGCCTCCCGAGTAGACGAAGTGCGACCGAACTTCTTCGTCAACACTCCGGACATCCTGCACGCGTCACTACAGCAGGGCGGTCCCGGTATGTTCGCCATCCGGGCCGCGTTGGCCGCTACACTGTCCCCGTCCTGGGGTGTCTACTCCGGTTTCGAGCTGTTCGAAAACACCGCGGTAGCGCCGGGCAGTGAGGAATATCTGAACAGTGAGAAATACCAGCTGCGCCCCCGGGACTTCGCCGGCGCGTTAGCTCAAGGACGATCGCTGGAACCGTGGATAACCCGGCTCAACGCAATCCGGCGGGCGCATCCAGCCCTGCAGCAACTACGCACCCTGCAATTTCACTTAGTGAGCAGCGAATCCCTGCTGGCGTATTCCAAGACCGATCCAGCCACCGGCGACACCGTGATCTGCGTGGTCACCCTGGAGCCGTTCAGCACGGTGAGTGGAATGGTCGTGCTGGATATGCCTGCGCTGGGCCTGGACCCGTTGGACCGCGTCCTCGTGCACGACGAGGTCAGTGGCGAGACCTACAGCTGGGGCCAGGTCAACTTCGTGCAGCTGCAACCCTGGCGGGCCGTGGCCCACATCCTGTCGCTGCGCCACCCGTGAGTGGCGATGCAAGTCAGTACTCGCACCGCCACTCACGGGTACTTCACAGCTACGCTGCCGCTGTGAACGTAACGACTGAGTTCGACGCTGCCGCGGCGACTTACAACCGGCTGGTCGGCGCGAGCCCGGGCTACTACAGCAACCTGTCCCGCTCCGCTCACCGGATGCGAATTCCTGGCAACGGTGCCGGGTTGCACCTGCTGGACCTGGGTTGCGGCACCGGGGCGTCGACCTTGGCACTGCTCGCAGCCGCGCCACAGGCCAGGATCACCGCGGTGGACGCATCGGCCGGCATGCTCGCCCAGGCCCGGCAGGCCGACTGGCCAGACCGGGTGTCGTTCGTTCACGCCCGGGCCGAGGAGCTCGCCGACGCCGGGGTGCACGGACCGTTCGACGGTATCTTCGCCGCGTACCTGGTGCGCAATCTGCCTGATCCGGACCCGGTGTTGGCCCGGTTGTGCGACCAGCTGGCGCCGGGGGCGCCGCTGGCGGTGCACGACTATGCACTCGACGGTCGGGCGCGCAGCGCAGCGATCTGGACCGCGGTGTGCTGGAGCGTGATCATCCCAGCCGGCAAGATGGTCACCGGCCGGGCTGCGCTCTACCGGTACCTGTGGCGCAGTGTGCTGCGCTTCGACACCGTTGACGCGCTGGCCGCGCGGTTGCGCGGACACGGTCTGGTCGATACCCGGATCGAAACGATGCCGGGTTGGGAACGCGGCATCGTGCACACCGTCGTGGCCCGGCGGCCGGCGTGACGTCACAAGGCGACCTTGCACAACGGCCGGGCCGGGATCGCCGGGCCGTACTGCACCCGCCGCGGGCTGGTCGGCTACGACCGCAGGGACAACCTCCCCGAGTCGCGGTCGTGGGCGGTGGGATCGCCGGCATCGCGGCCGCGGTGGCGCTGGCCGAGCGCGGCGTGGAAGTGCAGCTGCTGGAGCGGGAGCCGCAGCTCGGCGGCAGGTTGCGCGGTTGGCCGATCATGCTGTCCGACGGATCCCCAGCCACGATGAGTCGCGGGTTTCACGCCTTCTTCCGGCAGTACTACAACTTGCGGGCGCTACTGCGCCGAGCCGATCCGTTGGGTCGAGCGCTGGTGCCGATGACGGATTACCCGCTGATCGACGCCGACGGCCATCGCGACACCTTCCAGGGTCTGCCACGCACACCACCGTGGAACGCACTGGCCTTCGCGCTGTTGAGCCCCACGTTCCAGTGGCGGGACCTGGTAAGCCGGATCGATCCGGTGGCGGCGTTGCCGCTGGTGGACGTGTCGGTGCCGGAGGTCTACCAGAGGTTGGACGACCAGGACGCGATGACGTTCCTGGAGCGGGTGCGGTTCCCGGACGCGGCCCGGCACCTGGCGTTCTCGGTGTTCTCCCGCAGCTTCTTCGCCGATCCCCGGGAGCTGTCGGCGGCCGAGCTGGCCACGATGTTCCACATCTACTTCCTGGGCTCAGCCGAGGGCCTGGTGTTCGACGTGACCCCCGAGCCGTTCCCGCAGGCACTGTGGGATCCGATGGGCGGTTACCTGACCGAGCTAGGGGTGTCGGTGCGCGCGGGCGTGGCCGTCGAGCAGGTGACACCGGGACGCGAGCGTCGCTTCGCCGTCCACGCCGGCGACGACTCCTCGGAGGTCGACGCCGTGGTGCTCGCCGCCGATGTGACCGGATTGCAGGCGGTGCTCGCCGCCTCACCCGAACTCGGCGAAGCACCCTGGCGGGCGCAGATCGCCCGGTTGCGCACCGCGCCGCCGTTCCTGGTGTCCCGGCTGTGGCTGGATCGCCCGGTGAACCCGGAGCGGCCCGGGTTCCTCGGAACCAGCGGATTCGGGCCGCTGGACAACGTCAGCGTGCTCGAACGGTTCGAGGGTGAGGCGGCCCGCTGGGCCCGGCGCACCGGCGGCTCGGTGGTGGAACTGCACGCCTACGCGCTGACCGGCGACCCGCAGCAAGCCAAGCGGGCGCTCGTCGACGAGCTACGGCGGGTTTACCCGGAGACGGCCGCCGCCACGATCATCGACGAGCGCCACGAGGTAAGGTCCGACTGCCCACTGTTCGCGCCGGGGACTTTCGGTGATCGGCCCACCGTCACCACCCCCGATCCGAACGTGGTGCTCGCCGGGGACCTGACCCGGGTCGACCTGCCCGTGGCGCTGATGGAACGTGCAGCGACCAGTGGGTTTCTGGCCGCCGACGCGCTGCTGGCACAGTGGCGGTTGCGCGGGCACGCGCTGTGGACGGTGCCGACCCGAGGTCGGCTCGCCCCGTTGCGCGCCGCCGCGGCCCGGTTCGGCTAGGCGGCCAGGCTCAGCCGGGCCACCGTCCGGTGGTGCGCAACTCGTAGCGACGTCGCGCGTAGGCCAGGTCATCACGCCACAACCGGGCGGCCGCCCAGCGCATCGCCGGGCGCATCAGCGGCGCGCCGCGGCGGGCAACGGCGAAGCCCGGGCGAGGCGAGTTGGCGATGGTCGCCTCGATCACCGCGGTGCGCGGGTGACCAGTGTCGTCGACGCCCAGCGGGACGGCATGGGTCTCCACAACGCTGCCGGCACCTTCGCCATCCAGAATGTCCATCACCACCGTGCGCGGTTCGGGACAGCTGAACGCGGCCCGCACCGGAACCCCGAACCGCCGGGTGAGCCGGAAGGCGACCTCGATCACGAACTGATCAGCCTGCTCGGTGGGCTCCTCGATCACTCGGAGCCCGACGAAGGAATACGGGTGGAACCAACTCCCGTGCCACGGGTCCAGCCGGTTGGCGACCACGTCCTCCGGCTCGCAGCGGCCGATCCCGGTGAATACCGCATCCAGGCTGGTCTGCGGGTCAGGCCGGCGGGACAGCACCGGTGCGGGCAGCGGATCCTCCCCGCCCACCGCGTCCAACCGCACCCAGGCGAGCACTCCGTCGTCGTGGGCCGGCAACGGATCCCACCCCGGCACACCGCGCGCTCCGATCGCGAGGCCGTGCCAGCGGCACACCAGTTCCCCGCCTGTCACCGCAGCCCGGCACAATGGGGCGCCGAGGTGTGGGCACTCCCCAGGGCCGGCGTGCAGCGCGCCGTCAGAAGTGCGCCAGGCCACCACCTCGACACCCGCGATGGTCCGCCCAAAAGGTCGATCGCCGCGGATCTCCCGGCTCGCGGCGAGCACGAACCAGTTGCCCGAGGGCCGGGCCTGCGCCCGTTTCAGCGCCGCCTCGATCAGCCCTGGGCGGGCATCGCGCCAGGTGGGCTGCTGCTCGGCCCAGGTCCAAGCCGGCAACCGCCGTACCGGCACCCGGTCACTCACCATGTCACAGACCCTTCCGATTATGTCCGAGCCGCCAGCGGCGTTATCCAGACGGTAGCGAACTTCCTTTTGCATTGCCGCGCTCGGACCGGTACGACTGGTGGAAGTCCCGCTGTGCAGTTCCGGCCCACGCGACAATGCTCGTTCACCCTCCCACGAAGGTCACCGCTGATGTCGTCTGCCGATCTCCGTACCGAGCCCAAGTCCGACCTAGAAGGAGTCCCGCATACCGGGGGCGCCTTGCTGCCCGACGGCTACCTGACTGAACCGCAAGCCGACGACTTCGACCACGCGAAGGCCGCTCCTACCGACCCGCACTGGTACAAGCGGGCGGTCTTCTACGAGGTGCTGGTTCGTGCGTTTCACGACCACGACGGCAACGGCACCGGCGACCTGATCGGGCTGACCCAGAAGCTCGACTACCTGCAGTGGCTGGGCATCGACTGCCTGTGGTTGCCGCCGTTCTACGCCTCCCCGCTGCGCGACGGTGGTTACGACATCTCCGATTTCCGTGCCGTGTTACCCGAGTTCGGCACCGTTGAGGACTTCGTGGACCTGCTCAACGAGGCGCACAAGCGAGGCATCCGGGTAATCACCGATCTGGTCATGAACCACACTTCTGACCAGCATCCGTGGTTCCAGGAGTCCCGCCGTGATCCGCAAGGACCCTACGGCGGCTTTTACGTCTGGAGCGACAAGGACACCGGTTATCCGGAAGCCAGGATCATCTTCGTCGATACTGAGACATCGAACTGGACTTATGACCCGGTGCGCTGCCAGTTCTATTGGCACCGGTTCTTCTCTCACCAGCCCGACCTCAACTATGACAACCCTGAGGTCGGCGAGGCGATGCTCGATGTGCTGCGCTTTTGGCTGGATCTCGGTATCGACGGCTTTCGGCTGGACGCGGTGCCCTACCTGTTCGAGGAGGAGGGCACCAACTGCGAGAACCTACCCCGTACTCATGAATTCCTCAAGCGCTGCCGCAAGGTGGTTGACGACGAGTACCCTGACCGAGTACTGCTGGCCGAGGCCAACCAATGGCCCGCTGACGTGGTGGAGTACTTCGGCGATCCCGCAGTGGGCGGCGACGAAGCCCACATGGCCTTTCATTTCCCGCTGATGCCGCGCATCTTTATGGCAGTTCGCCGGGAGTCCCGGTTCCCGATCTCGGAGATCCTGGCCCAGACTCCGGCCATCCCGTCCGGTGCTCAGTGGGGCATCTTCCTGCGCAACCACGACGAGCTGACCCTGGAAATGGTCACCGACGAGGAGCGCGACTACATGTATAGCGAGTACGTCAAAGATCCTCGCATGCGGGCGAATATCGGCATCCGTCGGCGGCTGGCGCCA
>JAICHZ010000128.1 GCA_025924655.1 Pseudonocardiaceae bacterium
ACATTGGCGAAGTTCCCCGCGGCGCGCAGCAGTTCCTGGCGGCGGTTCATCTCGCCGGCCAGCGCATCGTGCATGCGGGAGACCTGGGTCAGGTCGTCGGCCAGGTTGGTGATCACCGCAGCGACGTGCGGCGCGTGCTCCATACCCAGGAACGTCGCGCCACCCTTGAAGTCGACCAGTACGAGGTTCAACGCCGCCGACGAGTGGGTGGCGATGAGTCCTAGTACAAGGGTGCGCAGGAACTCCGATTTCCCCGATCCGGTAGCTCCCACGCACAGCCCGTGCGGGCCCATGCCGCCCTGGGCGGCCTCCTTGATGTCCAGCTCCACGGGCTGACCGAACTCGCCGAGCCCGATGGGCACCCGCAACCGGTCCCGGACCGGGCGCGGTCGCCAGGCCTGGGCGACGTCGAAGGCATGGGGATCTTCCGGCAGGCCGAGCAGTCCGAGCAGCCCGGTGTTGCCCAGCAGCGGCGCGTCGTCGCCGTGGGACTCCGCTGCGCCCAAGCGGAAGGGCGACAGGGCCCGCGCCACCGCCTCGGCCTCGGCGACGGCGAGCGAGTCGGGAGCTCCGAAGAACTCGACCCCGGCCGCCCCGCGGGCGCCGATCTGCCCACTCTCGATCGCCAGCTGTAGCCCTCGGCGACTGGTCAGGGTGCCTAGCGAACCCGAGAGGTCCAGCAGGGTGACCCCGGCTAGCCCCTCTTCGAGGATGATCTGTTCCGCTCCGGTGACCTCGCCACCGTCGACGACGATCAGGATCTGTGGCCCCTCCCCAGGCGGGGCACTGCGGGAGAATCGGGGGCGGTCCCGGAGCTGCTCGGCGAGCAACTCCTCGATCCGGGCCAGCGAACCGGCCATCATCCGCACCGGCCCGACACCATCGACGTGGCTCGGGTGCTGCACATGGGGCAGCCACTTCGCCCACTCCCAGTCCAGCTTCGCACGTCCGGTGGTGACCACGGCGACGAGCAGATCGTCAGGAGTGTGGAAGGTCGCCAGCTGCGCCACCATCGAGCGAGCCAACCCGCGCGACGCGACCGGTTCGCCGGAGATCCCGATCGCGGCGAAGCCGCGAATCGAGATGGCGATCGGCAGCTCCGGCACGATCGAATGGGCCCGGACGAACTGGCGCAGCGCCAATGTGGTGATCGGTTCCAGCTCGTCGACCGGACCGGTCTGCGGCGCCACCAGCCGGGTAGCCAGCCGCTGCGATCCCCGGCAGATCCGCACCGTGGCGAAGTCGAGGTCGCCGCCACGCCGTTCCCACATCCGCCGGCTGCTGGCGATCGACCACAACGCGGCCGGATCGGGATGGCTCCACTCCAACGCCGCGCGCTGCTCCTGCGCGGCTTCCCGGGCCCGCTCGCGCATCTGGCCCAGGTAGCGCAGGTAGTCCTTGCGGTCGGCGTTCATCTCGGCCTTGGCCTGGCCGCCACGGCTGCCACCGGCGAACATACCGACGGTCGAAACCACCATCATGATCGGGAACATCAGGAACAGCGGGTTGCTCTTGCCCTCGCCGGTGGTGAAGGTGTAACCGACCATGCCCAGTACGGCGACGATCATCACGATCGGCAGGATCTTCTGCACAATGTTGCCCGGCAGCACCCTGGGAACCTCAGGTGGAGCCTCCAGATGCACCTCACCACCGGGCATCTTCGGCGCGGCCAGCCGAGGCAACCGCCGGAACTGCACAGTGCTCATGCCAGTTCACCTCCCGCGGTTCGCCGCACGCGATAGCGCTCAGAACAATTGCGCGCGCAGAGGTCGGTCACCCTAGCGGGTGCGCGAAGATGATCTTTTCAGGCCGCCGTCCTGGCAGCGCGAGTGCTCTCGAATCCCGCCTCGCCTAGCACCCAGCAAAATCCCCAGTGATCGCTGTTTCGGAAGAATGAGCCGAGCTCATCGCGGTTGATTCTTCCGAATTCGCGATCATGTCGGGTCCGGAGACGGTAGAGGGCAGGCGGGACCGATGAACCGTTGGCCGTGAGCTTGCAGCCTCTCGGCGATGGGTCGGCAGCACGATGGGCCGATCAGTGGTCTGTGCGGCAACACCATGCCCAGGGCTTTTGCCGCGCGCTGACTCGTCGTCGCAGGTCAGCAGCGTTCATCGGGAACGTCTTAGCCCCACCCGACGCCAGGCGCATCTCCCCGGCCCCCTCCAACGGACGGCGGCTGAGCGCATGGATACTCCCCCGGAACTACGGCGCGGAGGCACCGCGCAACGACGTGGACACCGTGGCCGGCAGGCCGAGCGAGGAGCGCAGCGGGTGCCAACCCATACCAGCGAAACAGCGGTTCCACCGTCCCACGCTGGATCGACGGTTCCACCGTCCCACGCTGGATCGACGGTTCCACCGTCCCACGCTGGATCGACGGTTCCACCGTCCACCGTGTTCAGCAGGGTCACGGTGGTGGCACCTCGCACCCGCATGGACCTAGCGCTGCCCTCGGATGTCGCGGTGGCCAATCTGGTGCCGATGCTGCTGAAGATGGCGGGCGAGTCCAGCGCGGACGGAGGCAGCCGGCACGGCGGCTGGTGCCTGGCAAAGCTCGGCGGCGAGGCGATCGATCCGGACCGCCCGCTGAGCTCGCTGGGTGTTGTCGACGGTGATCTGCTGCAACTCCGGCATCGCCGCGATAACCCACCGCCGCCGCTGTTCGACGATGTGGTTGACGCCATCGCGGTGGCCGCCCCGGACAGCTATCGGCCGTGGACGCCGCGCACTGCCCGCACGCTCGGGCTGGTCGCTGCCGGAGTGGCGTTGCTGGCCAGCGCCGTCGCGCTGCTCCGGGTCGGTGCCGTGGCCAGAGCCGAGTTCGGGCTCAGCGCGGCCGCCCTCGCCGGCGCCGCCGCGGTGCTCGCGCTGATCGTGGGTGCGACGATGGCCCGGGTATATGACGACGCCACAGCGGGCGTAGTGGTGGCGGCGGGAAGCCTTCCGCTCGGATTCGTCAGTGGGCTCTACATCGTGCCGGGCGGCGTCCACGCGGCGAACTACCTGCTGGCGTGCACGCTGGTCCTGGTGCTCGCCGTCACCTCGATCACGGTGCTCAGCGCCGGCATCACACCGTTCATCGCCAGCACCACCGCTGCCGCCCTCGGCGCGCTGACGTTCCTGGTCGCCAGTGTGGTTGACCGGCCCGCCGCCGGGATCGCAGCCGGAGCAGCCGCGTTGGCACTCTGCGCCATCTCAGTCTTGCCCCGGCTGACCATCCAGCTGTCCCGGCTGCCGATACCCCAGGTGCCCGGCAGCGCCAAGGACCTGCAGGAAGACCCAGGCTTTCCGGAGTACACCGCGATCGAACGCCGCGCAGGCGTCGCACACGAGTACCTGACCGGCATGCTTGCCGGATGTGGCGCGGTAGCAGCGATCGGCGCGGTGCTGGCCGCGGCTGGGGGCGTGTTGGGGATTGTGCTGGCCGCGGTGGTCGCCGCCGTGCTGTTGCTGCGCGCCCGTTCCTACGCCAACGGTCGCCAGGCGATCGCGTTGCTGGTGAGCGGGATGGTCGCGGTAGCTGGACTGATGGCCGGGTTGCTGGCGTTGGCTCACCAGCCGGGCTTGCTGCTGATCGGTTTCGGTGGTCTGCTGGTCCTCGCGATGCTCGCACTGTTCGCCGGAGTGGTCCTACCGCAGCGCCGGTTCTCCCCGGTGCTGCGCCAGTCGGTGGATGTGACCGAGGCGATCCTCATCGCCGCAGTTCTGCCGCTGGCTCTGGGCGTCCTAGACCTCTACCAGACCTTCCGGGCGCTGTGAGGGCGACCACCAGTTCCCGTCCTCGTCGCACTTCCCTGGTGGCCGTCGCCGTCGCACTGCTGTGCCTTGCGGCACCAGCGTGGCCAGTGGCCGCCCAACCCGGTGATCGGCCGCCGGGAGTGCCACCCGCCGTGGACACGACGGCCTTGCCCACGCCGGCCAGCGTGAACTCCATGCCCTACATCGTGAACAACACGGCCACCCGGCAAACGGGTCCGGTCACGCAGCAGGCAGCCTGTCAGCAGCCGGTCATGGACAACCCGCAGAACCTCCAGGTTGAGCCGCCAGCGCAGCGGCGGCTGCGGATCCGGCAAGCCCAGCAGTACGCAACCGGACGCGACCAGCGGGTCGCCGTCATCGACAGTGGGGTGCAGCCGCATCCCAGGCTGGTCGGCAGATTGATCGACGGCGGCGACTACATCGAAAACCGCACCGGTCTGTTCGACTGCGACGGGCACGGCACCGTGGTAGCTGGCCTGATCGCCGCGGCGCCGGATCCCAACAGCCGATTCGTCGGGGTAGCCCCGGCTGCGCAAATTCTCGCCATCCGGCAGGCCAGCACCTTTTACTCTGTGCCGCTGCGCCAGCTCGACGACGGCCAGCAGATCCACAGCCCGAGCGCCGGCGACACCGTGAGTATGGCGCGTGCTGTGATGCGCGCCGTGCAGCTGGGTGCCACTGTGATCAACATTTCGGAGGCGGCGTGTTTCCCGGCCGAGCGGGACCAGGTCAACGCGCCGGATCTGCAGGCCGCCGTGCACCACGCGATGGTGCACAACGTGGTCGTGGTCGTGGCCGCCGCCAACACCAGCAGCACCTGCAAGCAAAACACTCCCGGGGCGCCAGTTACCACGATCTCGTCGCCCGGCTGGTTCGACGAAGACGTGCTCACCGTCGCGGCGACTGACAACAACGGCCAACCGGCAGATTTCTCCATCCGGGGGCCGTGGGTCGATGTCGCCGCACCGGGCACCGGCGCGTTATCCCTTGCGGCTGGACGGCCCGGGTTGACCACCGGCCTCGTCGACGCCCACGGCCAGCCGCGCGCGCTCGACGGCACCAGCTTCGCGACCCCCTATGTCGCAGGGGTCGCGGCGCTGATCCGGCAGCGATACCCGAATCTGACCGCGCGCCAGGTGATGCATCGCATTGAACAGACCGCGCAACACACCGGCGCCCCCGGTGCGCGCAGCGAGGAGCTCGGCTACGGCATGATCGATCCGGTCGCGGCACTCACCGCCGTGCTACCTGAGGAACAAGGTGCCGCTCCGGCCGCGGTGAACGCG
Organism: Pseudonocardiaceae bacterium; assembly: GCA_025924655.1. Classification (GTDB taxonomy): domain Bacteria; phylum Actinomycetota; class Actinomycetes; order Mycobacteriales; family Pseudonocardiaceae. Next base: position 5,047 of record JAICHZ010000128.1, read on the forward strand.
GCGAAGCTGTCCGGTCTCCCGACCCCGCCACCGCAGGACACCCGCCCGCGCACCGTCGCCCTAGTCGGCTCAGCCGCCGCCCTGCTCCTGCTAGGCCTCATCGTAGTGATCGCCCAAACCACCAAACGCAACCACCAACGCCGCCCCTAACCGCATTCAGCGGGCTCAGCGGGGTTATTCAGCCCGATTTTACCCCGCTGAGCCCGCTGAATGCGGAGGGCGGGATGGGTGCCGCCGACCTGCGCCACGTCTGGGATGAACGCGAACTCGACGTCCGCTACCGGTTACCGGTCGAGTTCTGCGAGCAACTTCTTCGGCGCGACGGTGCAGTAGGCATCAAGAACGCAGGAGCCGCGCACCAGCAAGCCAGCCGATCGTCGTGGTGGTGATCGGCATACATCACGAACGAGCGGCGCACGAACCAGGTGGGCTCACCATGGCTGAGCCGTTCGGTAACCCCCGGCAGGCGCAGGCAGATATCCCGTAACCGCGCAAGAGGACTCTCCGGGTCTTCACGAATCCGCACCACACGATCCTGGCACCTGCCGGACCGGGGCTGAGGATGTCGTCTCAGTAGCTGCGATTATCGCGACGTCTACCTAACCGTGGACGAAGCCGGAGAATAGAGGTTGTGCACATCGGCCGGCGCAGCGACGTCTACCGATAGCGACCGCCGAAGGCATCGCCTTCGCTAACGACCGCCCGAGAACTGGGAGTCCGCGCTCCCGTAGGTATCTGGGACTGTCGGCCCTCCGTCGTACCGTGCATCTGCCCACCCACGGACCGGAGGAGGACCTCATGAGCAGCACCGAGCAGGCCGCGATCGGCGAGCGCGCCGATCTGGTGGAGACGTTGCGCAATCATCGCTACTTCCTGCGTTACATGGTCCGCGACCTCACCGACGAGCAGGCGGCCCGACGGACCACCGCAAGCGAGCTGTGCCTGGGCGGCCTGATCAAGCACGTCGCGGCGACCGAACGGGTGTGGGTCAACTTCATCCTTGACGGCCCATCCGCGCTGGGCCCGTGGGATGAGGCAAGCATCAGTGACCGCTCCGAAGAGTTCAGCGTGCTGGCCGGCGAGACGCTGGCTGCACTGCTCGACGACTACGACACGGTGAGCCGCCGGACCGACGAGTTGGTGGCGACACTGCCCGATCTCGACATCTCGCACCCGTTGCCCGAGGCTCCGTGGTTTGAAGCAGGCAAGCGCTGGTCTGCGCGGCGGGTGCTGCTCCACGTGATCGCCGAGACCGCCCAGCACGCCGGTCACGCCGACATCATTCGCGAGTCACTCGACGGCGCGAAGTCCATGGGATAGGTCGCTCGGCGCTGCGGCACCCCGGCGAGGGTCCCACAGTCCCGTCAGCGCTTAGCGAAGCTCAGTGGCCAGGGCAACGACGGCTGTCCCGGACAGGCCGCTTGCATGGCTGGTCGGGTGCAACTTACCGACGACGAAGAACGCCGCTAATCCCAACAGCGCGAGGATCAGACCCACCGCCGTCGCCCGCAGGTGGTGGCGCATCGGCTCGTGCAGCATCACTGAGTCCTTTCGGACCAGGGCTGACTCCATCCTGCGGAGCATGAAGCGGTAGGCCTGTACCTGCGCCTTAGTGGTCGGGTTCGTGGACATCGGATGCCTACCGCTCTCTCCGGGGCTGTACGGTGCCGCAGGATATCGAAGCGGAGGCGGAGATATGACCGCAGCACCGGCGCCACCCCAGCAGAAGTCGACGCGCCACCGGCAGTCAGAACAGCCGCTGGCGCGAGAGTCGAGCGGCGCACCACACACCAGGGTGAGTGCCCGGTCGCGCTCAACGGGTTCCCGCTTGGGTCCCCTCCCAGTGGTCAATTTGGTGGTGCTGGAAGTCGGGCTGGCGCTCGGTCTAGCGCTGCTCGCCGTGGACACCGCCCTGTGGTGGGCTGCGCTAATGCTGCTGCTGGTCACGGTGCCGCTGGCGTTGGGCCGCTGGCACGGTCGCTGGCTGCTGCAGTGGGCCCAGGTCACCGTCGGCTATTTGGCGCGCTCCCATGGCCGCAGCCTCACCGGTCTGGAGCCGGCGGCAACGGGAAACACGCCGGTCGCAGCCGCTGACGATCGGCGGGTGAACTTGCTTCGCCTGCTGTTACCGGATCTGACCATCGCGCATGGCGCCGACCACCAGCGCGAACCGCTAGGCCTGGTGTGCCACCAGAACACCTGGACCGCCGTGCTCGAAGTGGACGCGGCACCAGCGATGATCACCTCCGTCGGAGACGCCGCCGGCCTGCCGCTCAGCGCGCTCGCGCCCTGCTTGGAACACCGCGGCGTAGTGCTGGACTCGATCCAGGTGATCTGGCATTGCTACCCGGGCAGCGCCGCGCTGCCGTCGTCGTCCCCGGCGCTGCGCTCCTATTTGGAGGTCCTAGGTCCTCTGCCGGTGGCTGCCAGGCGCACCACCTGGGTGGCGGTGACTCTGGACCCACGACGCTGTCCCACTGCGGTGGCCGAACGTGGTGGCGGTGTGACCGGCTGTCACCGGGCCTTGATCGGTGCACTATCCCGGGTCCGCAGCGACCTGCAAGCCCGGGGTGTTTCGACTCGACCGCTGGATGCCGACCAGCTGCTGCGCGCTGGCATCTCCGCCGCCGAGCTGTCCGCGGTAGCCGGCAGCGGACCACCTGTGACGCTCAGCGAAGGCTGGACAGCCGTCACTGCCGCCGGGGTGGGCCACGCCAGCCACGCGATTACCGGCTGGGCAACCAGGGGTGCGGTGCACAGCCTCAACGCGTTGACCGGCGTGCGGGCCCTGTCCACGACGCTGTCACTGTCGCTGTCACCAGGTGAGGACGGTGGTGAGGTCGGGCTGCGGGGGGTCATCCGGGTCAGCGCCCGCAACCCCAAGGAGCTTGAGGCCGCCGACGGTCAGCTGCTGGCCGTCTCGCAACGGCTCGGGGTGGCGCTGCGCCCGCTACGCGGGTTGCAGATCGCTGGTTTGGCCGCGACTCTGCCACTCGGAGCGCCCCGATGAGCCGGACTCTTGGTACCCCCGCCGCAGCGGGGACAGGGGCGCCGGAGTTCCTCGTCACTGCTGGACTGCTTGATGCGATCAGCCCTTCGGGCGACCGCGGCGGCATGGTCCTGGGCTGGGGCGTCAACAATGAACCGCTGAGCGTGTCGGTACTGCGCCCGCAGCCGACCCGACTGGTCTTGGTCGGTGGGCTTTACCTGGCGCGACAGGTCGCCCTGCGTGCGATGGCCACCAGCGCCTGGGTGGTCGTCGCCACCGGCCGACCCGATGCCTGGCAAGAGCTCACCCGAGCAGCCGGCGAGGGCCCCGACAGCCGTCCCGCCCCCCTTGTGCAAGTACGCCGGCTGGCGCCGGTCGAGCTGCCGCGCGCCTCGGAAGACGCCCCACTGCTGGTCGTGCACGACGGCGGAGCCGTCCCGCAAGAGCTGTTCCCGCCACGGTCGCCATGGCAGACGACCTTGTACGTGCTGCCCTACCTGCACCCGCAGGCCGAGAGCACCGCGGTCAACGCCGACCTGGTGCTGCTGCAAAGACTTCCCGCTGCCCAGGTGCAGCTGGCCGCTGAAATGTGGCGGCTCGCCCCGCCGATGGCCAAGGCGCTGACGGCATTGACCGATGACGGCGTGGTGGCGTTGGGTCCCGACCTCTGGCTGTCGCTGCGGCTGGTCACCACACCCGCGGAGCGCGAGATCCTCGGGCCGCTGCGCCGGGGAGATTGATCCGGCGATGTCTGCGGGCAAGCTCACGGCCGTCACGGCTTTGGCAGCAGCACCTCACCCTCGAGGCCATCCGGATCGCGGAAGAAGATACTCAAGGCCTTGCCGAAGTCGTTGACCGTGCCGTCGCTGGCTCCGGCGTCGATCAGCCGGCTCCGGATCGTCTCGAAGGCCTCGTGGGACGCGGCAGCCAGCCCGACGTGATCGATGCGTCCGCGACCCCACATCGGAGTTTGGCGATCGGCTTGCGTGTTGCCGTCGATCACGAAGATATTCAGCTGCGTGGTCGGACCGATATCGATAACGGTCATCGTCTCGCCAGGCCCGTGCTCCCGCGTGGGTTCCACGACAGCGTCGAACACCGTCGTATAAAACCGGCCAAGCCGATCGACGTCCTTGGAGATCCAGGCGATGTGGTTCACACCATCCAGCAGCATCTCCGCCTCCTCCCACGAATTTGAGAACTAATCCACCGTACTGTTCCTGTCCGTATCGGCGGCAGAATCGCCCTGTGCCTACCCACGTCGCGCTGCTGCGCGGCATCAACGTCGGCGGCCGTAACCGAGTCGCCATGGCCGAGTTGCGGTCGGTCGTCACCTCCCTCGCGCACACCGACGTGGCGACCTACATCCAAAGCGGCAACGTCGTGTTCACCAGCCCAGAAAGCGACACCACAGCGATTGCCGCCGCTCTCGAGCGTGCCATCGCCGAATCACTGAGTGCGCGGCCCAGAGTTGTGGTGCTGTCCTGCGACGAGCTGTCGCAGGTGGTCGCGGCCAATCCGTACCCCGACGAGACGAACCATAAGTGCCTGCACGTCGTGTTCACCAGCGAGCAGATCGAACCCGATCAGCTCGCCACCATTGCCGCCGCTGCGCAGCGGGCGGCGGACAAGGGCAGCCGCGACGAGGCAACGGTGTTCGGGCGCACCTTGTTCCTGCATACACCAGATGGTCTCGGGCGCAGCGAGCTAGCCGCACAACTCGCCCGAGCCGGAGGTCCGCTGGCCGCCACCGGATCAGCCACGGTGCGCAACTGGGCTACCGTGACGAAGCTACTGGCCATGTGCCGCGCCTGAACGGCACGCTGCTGGCAGTGCCGGCGG
>JAICHZ010000129.1 GCA_025924655.1 Pseudonocardiaceae bacterium
ACCCGTGCCAGACACAGGTGACACTGCCTGGATGCTTGCCAGCTCCGCCCTCGTGCTGCTGATGACTCCGGGCCTGGCGTTCTTCTATGGCGGCATGGTCCGCTCGAAGAGCGTCCTGAACATGATAATGATGAGTATGTCCGCGATGGGGATCGTGGGCGTTCTCTGGGTGCTTTACGGCTACTCAGAGGCATTCGGCAACGACGCCGGCCACGGCCTGATCGGCAACCCGTTCAACTACGCGGGGCTCAAGGGTCTATACGGCGGGACCTACGTGGCCAGCGGGGGCTCTAAGGTCGCGATCCCACTGGTGGGAACAATTCCGGCGACGGTGTTCGTCGCGTTCCAGGCGATGTTCGCGATCATCACGGTGGCTCTGGTGTCGGGTGCCGTGGCCGATCGGATGCGGTTCGGGCCATGGCTGGCGTTCGCTGCGATCTGGGCGACGGTGGTCTACTTCCCGGTCGCGCACTGGGTGTTCGCCTTCGACGGCGTCAGCGCTGCGAAGGGCGGCTGGATCGCCAACCAGCTCAAAGCGATCGACTTCGCCGGTGGGACGGCGGTGCATATCAACGCGGGTGCCGCGGGCTTTGCGCTATGTCTGGTGCTCGGCAGACGCCGCGGCTGGCCGCGTGAAGCGATGCGTCCGCACAACCTGCCGCTGGTCATGCTCGGTGCCGGTCTGCTGTGGTTCGGGTGGTTCGGCTTCAACGCCGGATCGGCCGTCGCCGCCAACGGTGTCGCAGGTATCACCTTTATCAACACCACGGTGGCCACCTGCGCAGCGATGCTGGGCTGGCTACTGGTCGAGCGCATCCGGGACGGCCGGCCGACCAGCCTCGGCGCAGCCTCCGGCGTGGTGGCCGGACTGGTCGCCATCACCCCGTCGTGCTCGTCGGTCTCTCCCATAGGGGCGATCGCGGTAGGAGCAATCGCCGGCGCGGTGTGTGCGCTCGCGGTCGGCATCAAGTTCCGGTTCGGTTTCGACGACTCGCTCGACGTGGTCGGCGTGCACCTCGTCGGAGGCTTGGCCGGCACTCTGTTGGTCGGTTTCTTCGCCACTACGGCTGCCCCCGCCGGGGTCAACGGCCTGTTCTACGGCGGTGGCACCGATCAGCTATGGCGCCAGGCGGTGGCCGCCTTCGCTGTGATGATCTTCTCGTTCGTCGGAGCTTTGATCATCGCTTTGGTGTTGAAGTACACTATCGGGCTACGCGTGGACCAGGAGGCGGAGCGGACCGGTATCGATGAGACCGAGCACGCCGAGGCCGGCTACGAGCTAAGCACGATCTTCACCACCGGGACCGGTTTGTCGAACAGCCGGCCCACTGCAGCGCTCCCTACCAGCAAGGTTCCGGCTTCGGCCGCCAGGAAGGGTGATCAGTGATGAAGCTGGTGACGGCAATCGTCAAGCCGTTCACGCTGGAGGACGTCAAGGCAGCCCTGGAGCACATCGGGGTACTCGGCATGACGGTCAGCGAGGTGCAGGGCTTCGGCCGGCAGAAGGGGCACACCGAGGTTTACCGGGGTGCGGAGTACTCGGTTGATTTCGTGCCCAAGATCCGGGTGGAGGTTGTGGTAGACGAGGTGCAGGTGGACAAGACCATCGACGCACTGGTCGAGGCGGCTCGAACCGGGAAGATCGGGGACGGGAAGGTCTGGGTCACTCCGGTGGAAACCGTGGTCCGGGTGCGAACCGGCGAGCGCGGTCTAGATGCCCTGTGACGTTGTCGAAGCTGTGCCGCTCTGAAGCTGTGACGTGCTGATTTCCCGGCGGGATACCGGTGCATCTCACCGGTATCCCGCCTAGTGGGTGATCGGCTCGAAACCTGTTTGTAACGCTCCAGCGGTCGCCGCGTTACAAGGCTCGCGAACCCTCAAGGCGACCGACGTCGCCGGGCGGATGCCAGCACGGACGGCATCAAACCGGCGACCTTTGGCACGGAAGAGGCGGGCGATGAAGCGGCCAGGAGCCCTCTCCCATGCCGGTGGCTCGGACACCCCCGCAGACGATCTCGTTAGGGCCCGCGCCGCCCTTCTCGGTGACAATCCTCGGCAGCGCCAGCTCAGCGCGCAAGCCCTGCGGGCAGCGCTTGCGGACCTCTACGAGTTGTGGCTCACCTCTCGCTGTACGGCGGTGGGCCTCGGGGGCGGCAGCACCTTGATCGCGGTCGGTGCGCTGGGTCGCCGAGAGGTCGTGCCGTACTCCGATCTCGACCTCGTGTTGCTGCATGACGGCAAGCGCGACGTGGCCGAGCTCGCGAACTCGTTGTGGTACCCGCTGTGGGACGCCGGCATCGATCTTGACCACAGCGTGCGAACGGTCGGGCAGGCTGTCCAGGTGGCAGCCACCGACCTGCGCGCCGCGCTGGGGCTGCTCGATGCCCGCCTGATCGCGGGAGACGCGGAGTTGTTCACCGCGATGGACACCGCCGTGCGGCGCGCGTGGCGCAGTGGCGTCCGCGGTCGGCTCGACGAGCTCGTCGAGTCAACGCGGCAGCGCTGGCAGCGCAGTGGTGACATCGCGCATCGGGTTGAACCCGATCTCAAGAACGGCCACGGCGGGTTGCGGGATGTGCAGTTGCTGGATGCGCTGTCCGCTGCCCAACTCGTCGACCGGGCTGGGCCCGACGTGTGCGAAGCGCGCGACCTGCTGCTCGATGTGCGCACCGAGCTGCACCGGTTCGCCGGCCGGAGCCGCGACGTGCTCCGTGCTCAGGAGGCCGACCAGGTTGCCGCGGCCCTGACGCTCGGGGACCGCTTCGAGCTGGCCAGGCGCCTGTCCGGAGCGGCCCGGACCGTTGTCTATGCCGTGGATGTCGGGTTGCGCGCCGCGCGGGCCGCGGTGCCCGCGCCCCGCGGCCGGGCCCGGCTGCCCGGGCTACGCGGCCTCACTCGCGGACCGGTACGCCGTCCGTTGGATGAGGGCGTCGTCGAGCATGGCGGCCAGGTGGCGCTGGCCCGCGACGCAAACCCGGTACGGGATCCGGCGTTGGCTTTGCGGGTCGCGGCGACGGCGGCCCGAACCGGTATGCCGGTCGCTACCGGCACGTTGGCCATCCTGGCTGAGACCGCGCCGGAGCTGCGCCGACCATGGCCGCGGCCAGCGCTGGAGGAGCTACTGTCGCTGCTCGGCGCCGGCCCAGCAGCGGTGGATGTCATCGAGGCGATGGACCGCACCGGGCTGTGGGGACGGCTGTTCCCAGAATGGGGTGCAGTGCGGGACCTACCGCCGCGGGATCGGGCCCACGTCTGGACCGTGGACCGGCATCTGGTGGAGGCCGCGACGCAGGCCGCTCGGCTGACCACCACGGTCGCCCGGCCAGACCTGCTGCTGCTCGGCGCGCTGCTGCACGACTTGGGCAAGGGCCGCGGCGGTGACCATAGCGTCGTCGGCGCCGCCCTCGCTGAGCAGATCGGGCACCGGCTCGGGCTGTGGCCCTCGGACGTGGAAACGCTCTGCGCGATGGTGCGCCACCATCTGCTGTTACCCCATACCGCGACCCGTCGGGACCTCGACGATCCCACCACCGCGCAGCGGGTGGTCGACGCCCTCGGTGGTGACCCGACGCTGCTGGAGCTGTTGGTCGCGCTAGCCGAGGCGGACAGCCTGGCGACCGGTCCTGGCATCTGGACTGAATGGCGCGCCGGCCTGATCTTTGACCTCGCCGAGCGCTGCCGTGCAGTGCTGGCCGGCCGACCGTTACCGGCTCCGGAGCCGCTCACCGAGGAGCACCGTGCGCTGGCGCTGAAGTTCGTCGGGACCGGCGCGCTGCACGTCACTGTGAGCGGCGCTACCGGACCGGATGCGATGACCACCATCACGATGGTGGCGCCGGGCCGGGCCGGGGTACTAGCGCTGGCAGCCGGGGTACTCGCGCTGCACTCGCTGCGGGTGCACTCCGCGGACATCCGGGTCGTGGAGCTGCCCGGCGGTTGCGCGGCGGTGCAGAGCTTCACCGTCTCGCCGCGTTTCGGTCGGCCGCCGGACGTCGCGCTGCTACGCCAAGATCTGGCGCGGGCATTGGACGGCTCACTGCAACTAGCGGATGCGCTGGTGGCCAAGGAGCGCGACTACGGCGAGACCTCAGGGTCCGCGGCGGGGTTGTCCGACATCGAGACCAAGGTGCTGTGGTTTGACGACGAGGCCACCGGCGCGGTGGTCCTTGAGCTGCGCACTACCGACCGGATCGGTTTGCTGCACCGGGTAGCCGCAGCGGTGGAGAGCAACTCGGTCACCATCCGGTGGGCCCGGGTCGTCACCATGGGCGGCTCGGCAGTGGACGCGTTCTGCCTGACTGCCCCCGGGGGTCACACCACACTGCTACCCGAGGCGCGCAAGCGGATCGAACGCGCGGTGCTCAGCGCGGCCCGGTGAGTACCCGGCTACCATCCGGCGACATGCACGGAACCCGGGACGAGGTCGCTCCCTTACCCCCGCTCTTCGAGATCGTGCGGCGTGGATTTCACCCTCAGCAGGTTATTGATCACGTCACCGCTCTCAAATCTCGCGTTGCCACCATCGGAACCGAGCGCAACGTTGCGCTGCAGCGGGCCGACGATCTCAACGAGCAAGTAGAAACGCTGCGTCGGGAAGCCGCGGAGATGACCAGGCAGCTAGAACGGCTGCATAAAGAAGCCTCCGAGACGGCCGCTGAGGTGGATCGCCTCCAGAAGTTGCCGCTGACCGGCGCGACCGGACGGATCCAGCGGATGCTGCAGATAGCCGAGGACGAGGCAGCCGAGCTGAAGGCGGCCACCGAGCAGGAGACCACCTCGCTGCGGGAGAGCGCGCGGGCCGAGGCCGATCGGCTGCTGGCCCAGGCCAAACAGCAGTGCGAGCGCATGGAGGCGGAGTCCAACGCCCTGCGCCAGGCTATGGAAGATGAAATCGCGGCCGATCAGCTGCTGGCCCAGGCCAGACAGGAGTGCGAGCGCCTGGAGGCGGAGTCCAACGCCCGGCGCCAGGCGGTGGATGCTGAGACTGCGGCCCGACATCAGCAGGCGGAGGAGCAGGCCGAGCGACTGCTGGCCGAGGCCAGACAGGAATGTGAGCGCCTGGAGGCGGAGTCCAACGCGCGGCGCCAGGCGGTGGAAGCTGAAACCGCGGCCCGACAGCAGCGGGCGGATGCCCAGAGTCAGGCTGTGGAAGCTGAGACCGCGGCCCGACACCAGCGGGCCGAGGAGCAGGCCGAGGGGCTGCTGGCCGAGGCCAGGCAGCAGTGTGAGCGCTTGGAGGCGGAGTCCAACGCGCGGCGCCAGGCGGTGGATGCTGAGACTGCGGCCCGACATCAGCGGGCGGAGGAGCAGGCTGAGCGGCTGCTGGCCGAGGCCAGGCAGCAGTGTGAGCGCTTGGAGGCGGAGTCCAACGCCCGGCGCCAGGCGGTGGAAGCTGAGACCGCGGCCCGACACCAGCGGGCGGAGGAGCAGGCCGAGCGGGACATCGCCAGGCGCGAGGCCGAGACGGACGCCTGGATCCAGGATTATCAGACCCACAGCGTCGCCGCGTTGCATCTGATCATGCGGATGGCAGGCGAGCGGCTGAGCAATCGGGTGTTGAAGGTCACGGGGCAGGTGGCCGCGGCCACGCAGCTGCGATCCGAGGTCACCGATCAGCTGTCTGAGGTGCACCGCCTGCTGGTCGGCGCGCTCGGCGTGGCTGATCAGCTCACCCCCGCTGAGCAGGCCGGGCTGGCTGAGCAGGCCGGACTGGCTGAGCTGGTCGAACTCGCTGAGCAGACCAATGGCACTGAGCCCACGGCTGCCGCACCCGCGTTGGAACGGCCTCGGCAGTCCGACCAGACCACGGCCAAATTCGGTTTACATCCGTGGTAGGCGTGGTGTCCGTCCCGAGCTCAGCGTCGCCGCTAGGTCGAGTAGTCCTACCTAGTCGGAGTAGCGGGTAATCACGCTCCCCGGCGTGGGCTGGTTTCGGCAGGCTGATCGGGTGGCTCGGCGCAGAGGTCGGGCGGACGCCAGGCTGCTGCCCCGGCCGGAGACTCGGGCGGCGGCCATGGCGTGCCGACCGTAGGAGCCCATGCCGGACCGCCGGCGCAACCCGGGGTGGGGCCCGGGCCGCCGGCGGTTGCGGCTTGCCACGTCGGGTCAGGTCCGGCTAGATGCTCGACGCGGCTACGCTGGCGTTGAAGCAGTCAGACTCCGGGGCCACCACCCCGCCGGATCCCAAGGGAGTGCGACCGGCGTGTTCGACACCCTCTCCGACCGGCTCACGTCAGCGTTGGCCGGTCTGCGCGGCAAGGGCAGGCTTTCCGATGCCGACATCGATGCCACCGCCCGTGAGATCCGCATCGCGCTGCTGGAGGCCGACGTCGCGCTGCCGGTGGTCCGCCAGTTCGTCGCGCAGATCAAGGAGCGCGCCAAGGGCTCGGAGGTCTCCGGGGCGCTCAATCCCGCCCAGCAGGTCATAAAGATCGTCAACGAGGAGCTCATCAGCATCCTGGGTGGGGCCACCCGACGTCTTGAACTGGCCAAGATGCCCCCGACTGTGATCATGCTGGCCGGCTTGCAGGGTTCCGGAAAGACGACGCTGGCCGGCAAGCTTGCCCTCTGGTTGCGCAGTCAGGGCCATACCCCGCTGCTCGTCGCCGCGGACCTGCAGCGACCCAACGCGGTCACCCAGCTACAGATTGTCGGCCAACAGGCCGGGGTACAGGTCTATGCCCCAGAGCCGGGCAACGGTGTCGGCGACCCAGTCGACGTTTCCCGCCGCGGAGTCGCCGAGGCCCGGGCTCGCCAGTACGACATCGTCGTGGTGGACACCGCCGGACGGTTGGGCATCGACGCCGAGATGATGCGCCAAGCCGTCGATATCCGCGATGCAGTGCGACCCAACGAGATCCTGTTCGTCATCGACGCCATGATCGGCCAAGACGCGGTGTCGACCTCCGAGGCGTTCCGCGACGGCGTCGGCTTCAGCGGCGTCGTACTGACCAAGCTCGATGGCGACGCGCGTGGTGGCGCCGCGCTGTCGGTGCGGCAGGTCACCGGTGCGCCCATCCTGTTCGCCTCCAACGGGGAGCGGCTGGAGGACTTCGATGTCTTCCATCCGGACCGGATGGCCAGCCGGATCCTGGGCATGGGCGATCTGCTCACCCTGATCGAGCAGGCCGAGCAGGCCTTCGACGCCGAGCAGGCTGAGGAGACCGCGGCCAAGATCGGCAGCGGCGAGCTGACCCTGGAGGACTTCCTCGAGCAGATGCAGGCCATCCGTAAGATGGGGCCGATCGCCAACTTGCTCGGGATGCTGCCCGGCGCGGCGGGAATGAAAGAGCAGCTCGCCCAGGTCGACGACAAGCAGCTGGATCGGCTGCAAGCCATCATCCGCGGCATGACGCCCGCCGAAAGGGCCGATCCGAAGATCATTAACGCGTCCCGGCGCCAGCGTATCGCCCGCGGGTCAGGAGTAGCCGTCAGCGAAGTGAACCAGCTCGTGGAACGCTTCTTCGAGGCTCGCAAGATGATGCAACAGATGGCCGGCCGGTTTGGCTTCGGGGCGGGCCCCGGTCGCCGCGGACGCAAGGGACGCAAGGGCAAGAAAGTCAAGGGACGGGGCCCGACGCCGCCTCGGACACCCCGGGCACTGCCCGGTGGTCTGCCGGCAGGGTTACCGGGAGGCATGCCCCCAGGCATGCCCGACCTGAGCGAGCTGACCGGCCTGGACCAGCTACCGCCCGGTTTCGACCCGTCGAAGCTGAGGTTTCCCAAGAAGTGAGCCTGTCTCCGGCACCGGTCGCGATGCACCTGCGCGGGGTCCTGCTTCCTGCTGGTGAACCCGGCGACCTGTGGGTTGCCAATGGGGTGGTCTGTGCCGAGCCGGTACCCGGTGCGGTCACCATCAGCGATCGCGGCTACGTACTCCCCGGCCTGGTCGACGCTCACTGTCATGTCGGTATCGGCGCTGGGGGGCCGGCGACCCACACCGAGGCCGCGGATCAGGCCGCCACCGACCGGGACGCCGGCACCCTGCTGATCCGGGATTGCGGATCCCCGATCGACTCGCGCCCGTTGCAGGCCCGTGACGACCTGCCGCGGATCATCCGGGCCGGTCGCCACCTGGCCCGGCCCAAGCGTTACATCCCGACTATCGGCGTGGAGCTCGACGATCCCGCGCTGCTTCCACAGGCCGTGGCTGAGCAGGCGGCGGCTGGGGACGGCTGGGTCAAGCTGGTCGGCGACTGGATCGACCGCGAAAGCGGTGAGCTGGCCCCGCTGTGGCCCGATCATGTGCTGGTCGAGGCAGTCGCCGCCGCGCACGCCGCCGGGGCCAGGGTCACTGCGCACGTCTTCGGTGCCGACGCGCTGCCAGGTTTGATCGCCGCCGGGATCGACTGCATCGAGCACGGCACCGGCCTGTCCGACGAGACCATCACCGAGATGGCCGCGCGGGGCACCGCGCTGGTGCCTACCCTGATCAACATCGAGACGTTCCCGGCGATCGCGCAGCGCGCCGAAAAGTATCCGCGTTATGCCGCGCAGATTCGGGCATTGCACGCCCGGGTCCAAGACACCATCGGGGCCGCCGTCGAGGCCGGAATCTCGATCTACGCTGGCAGTGACGCCGGCGGTGGTATCCGGCACGGCCGGCTGGTTGATGAGATCGCCGCGTTGCGAACGGTCGGGCTCACCGGTGCGCAGGCGCTGGCGGCGGCGAGCTGGGCAGCCCGCGACTGGCTCGGCGTTGCCGGCCTGGTGCCCGGCGCGCCGGCGGACCTGCTCGTCACGCGCACCGACCCGCGGCTGGATACGGACGCTCTCCGGAAACCGACGATGCTGATGTTGCGCGGGCGGGTGCTGTGACCACAGTCCTGCGCGATACCCGCCGTGGCTGGCTGATGCTGATTTGTTTCGTGGTCGCGGAGGTGACCTTCCTGGCGGTCTCGGTGCTGGTGTTGCTGCCCTTTGCGCTGATGCTGCGGCACGGGTCCGCGGGCACCCACTTGCCCGGCGGGGCATTGGTTGCAGCGCTCCTGGTGCCTACCGTGGCCGCTGGCGTGGTCGCTGCCACCGGTGCCGTGCTGCTTGCCCAAGGCAAGCTGCTGGAACGGTTACGCAGCCAGCTGTCCGTGCGGTGGCGGCTGCAAGACGCCGGCCTGGGGCTGGCTCTGGGCGTCGTGGGGTTGGTGGTCACGGTGCCGGCCTCGGCGTTGTGGGCGCACTGGGTCGGCCGCAGCCACGCGAACTCAGCGGTCGGGGAGGTGTTCGACGGTCTGCGGCTGCCGCTCGGGCTGGGCCTGCTGCTGTTCTTCGCGGTGTGGTTGATCGCGCCGGTGTGCGAGGAGGTGCTCTACCGCGGCGTGCTGTGGCGGGCGTTGGAGTACTGGCGGTGGAACCGCTGGGTCATTTTCGGGTTAACCACCGTGCTGTTCTCCTGCGCACACTTGGAGTTGCTGCGTACCCCGCTACTGGTGGTGATCTCGTTGCCGATCGCGCTGGCAAGATTGCTCACCGGCAACCTGCTGGGCAGCATCGTCGCTCATCAGGCGAACAACTTCCTGCCTGCGGTGGGACTTCTGCTGCTCACCCAGGGGGTGATATCCGGCTGAGCGGATGGGCGATACGCCATCGGCCGGGACCGTCTGGCACAATAGGCGGCTGTTGTCGCGTCGGGTCCTCTCATCGCGCCGTGACGACAAACATTGACCTCGCGAGCGTCGTCGGTCCGTGCCCCCACCATGGGCCGTGCGCGCTCACCGTGAACCTCGCGCGTTGACAGGAGTAGCTCGACCCGTGGCTGTCAAGATCAAGCTCATGCGGCTCGGCAGAATTCGCCAGCCGTACTACCGGATCGTCGT
>JAICHZ010000130.1 GCA_025924655.1 Pseudonocardiaceae bacterium
ACTCGACGGCACCGACATTCCGTCGCGCGAAAAGGTCCGTCTTGTCGAGTTCACGGCACACGCCGGCTGGCGGGTTACTTCAGTGCGCTGCGTATCGCGCTGGCCGGTAGTTTGGCGTGCATCATCATGACGTTGTAGTTGCCGTACTGGGTCATCGTGAAGTAGAGGTCCGCGCCTTTGGAATCCGGATCGAAGAAAGCGCCGTAAAGGTCCGGGTATTCGCGCGAGGTGGCGACCGGAATCTCCGCACTCCATGGTCCAGCGGGCTGCGGCGCCAACCGGACCACGATCTCCTTTCGCGACTCGTCGAGATACATCATCTCCCAGCTCTTGAGAGTCTGGTCGTAGCGGACCGACAGCTCACCTACCGGGCCGCCGACGATCGGGGTCGCGATCGCGCTACTGCCCCGCTGCCAGCCTTTCCCGGTCCAATACTCGTAGGCGGATTGGTTGAGCAGCTGCTGCTCGGGGACTCGGGCGACGTGGGCGTCACCGAAGCGGCCGTTGGGCGTGCCATAGGCGTAGACGAAACCGCCCCGCTGTGCGAAGGCGATCATCTGAAACTGATCGTCGAAGCCTGCGGTGTTCGGTCGGCGCGCGCTGGGGGCGTCCTT
Organism: Pseudonocardiaceae bacterium; assembly: GCA_025924655.1. Taxonomy (GTDB): domain Bacteria; phylum Actinomycetota; class Actinomycetes; order Mycobacteriales; family Pseudonocardiaceae. The sequence continues at coordinate 615 of JAICHZ010000130.1, forward strand.
CCAGTTCTGCCCGCCGTCATCGGAGTAGGCGATGCCACTGTGGTTGGTGAGCCACTCCCCAGGATGGGTGAAGCTGCGGATGGACATGTAAGCCAGATAGTTGCGGCCGTCGACGTTGATGCCGCCGGTCGGGATCTTGGTCATCTCGACCCCGTCCTTCTTCAGCGACGGCAGCAGCTCCTTGGCATGGCCCGGACGGTCGGTGACATAGTCGTTGAACGACATGCCGTTCGACGGGTTGCGGTCCGTGCTGCGGGCCAGCGTGTTCGAGCGCCAATCGATCGTGCCGGGGTTCGCGAATCCGCTGCTGATACCGGCCCATCCGGGCCCGAACGTGTCGCCGAAGGCGGCCAGGATCTCACCTCGCTCGTCGGTCCACATGATCCCGAGGTCGGTGCCCTTGACCCGGTACCGAGACTCGGTTGCGTTGATGGACTGAGCACCAGTCAGCACGGCGACCGGGCTCGCCCCGCCCAGCGGCGCGGTCTGCGCCACCCCAGGCGCTGCTGCGCTAACCGTGACTGCTAGTGTTGCCGCGCCCAGAGCCGACAAGATGGCCCCGATCTGAGTTCGGCGAGTGAGCATCGTCCTCCCCCTCCTGTACGAACGCGCGCGCCATCGCGCGGGCGCAGTCATGCGCCAGCGTTGACGTAGCTGAATGCAACGGCCCCCGGCACTCGAATGGGGGTGACCGGCCTTCCTCAGAGCGTTCGGCGTAGCTGTGTGCGACCTAGGCCTATCATAACGGCTTGGTAACGCTGCTCCGCTACTCCCCGTGGGTGAAACCTATCTCGGTGTATCTGTCACTGCTGACTACTGTGTTCGTCATGGGTGAGCCGTGAATTTTTCACGGCTCCGGCCCAGTCGCGGGCTTTGCGGTAGGCGCGGACAGTTGCCTGCGCAGCGCAAACCAGCATCGTCGAGATAGCCCACGGTGTGCACCCTGGACGCCTCAAGCAGCACGTCGAGGCCCTTTCGTGGTTGCGTCGCCCCGACGAACAACAGATACCGCGGCGGCAGACCCGGGTGGCGCGCAGTACTTCGGTAGGCGCCACAGCACTTGACCATGCGCGATCCACTCCCAGCCGGGTGACTACGATCCGCTGTTCGGGGCGCCGAGCCGGCCGATCACCTGCTGCGCCAGCGCGTCGCTCGGCGTGCAAACGATCGCCGCGCGGGTTACCGAGCGCTCGACCAGCGCAGGCAGATCACGCTGCGGCGGGGACAGAAAGTCTGGTCGGTCCAGGAACGCCAGGTCGTGCACGGTGACGCCGCCGCGGGCCCGAGTCGACGGTGGTAGCACGAAGTTAGTGGCGTGCAGCACATCGGCTTCGCCGGCGAGCAGCTCGGTGGGGGGCCAGTCCACGCTGCGCCACAACGTCTGCAGCGCCCTGGCCGGGACCGGGCCGCCGCGCACGGCCACCCCGGCGGGTACCGCGCCGCGCAGCTCGATCTGTCACGTCGCAGCGGGCCGCTAGCTCCCGCAGCAGCGCGGCGGTGTAGCGACCGATCCCGCTGCGCTGCCCGAGCAGTGGCGTGCCGTCAATCAGCACCCCCAGCGGGCGCTGGGCAGGTGGTGAGCAATCAGTGCACATCGGTGTGCCCGTAAGCCACCGGGTGGATTGATCGAATTTCGTCGCAGATGTTCAATCGGGACGCACCTCGGGTATGTCTCACCCGACATGGATCTCACACCGCGCTGGCTCAGCGAGCCATTCGACGACGTGCGACCGCCATTGCAGATGCAGATGGTGGCGACCGCCCGTAACATCTCGCTGGCCCGGCGCCGGTTGCGCGACTGGCTCACCGTCGACGTTTCTTCCGAGCTGGTCGAGGATCTCGTGTTGGCGGTTTATGAAGCGATGGCCAACGCGGTAGAGCACGGCTACGCTGACTGCCCGCACGGGCCGGTGCGCCTGCAAGCACGCCGAAGCAGTGCGCACATCCTGATCACCGTCTCAGACGATGGTAGCTGGCGGGTTCCTACCACCGACCGTTTTCGCGGCCGCGGTCTGCCGTTGATGCGCCTGCTCACCGAAGAGGTCCACATCGCCGCTGGCCCCGCCGGCACCGTCGTGCGCCTGTGGGCTGAGGCGGCACGCACGTCTCACGAGGACTTAGCCCCCCTGCGAAGCTGTCCGGCGGCTCGCCGGGTCACCTCGGTGGGGCCACCGGCGGCGAGGTAGCAGCGCGCCGGCGCGGCGCAGCGCGCCGGTCACCCCGGTCCGATCGGCGCGATCAGCGGGGTGCCGCGTAACCGGTCCGGCGCGGGCCGCGGGTGCCGGCAGAACTCGGCCAGCGGCGCCAACACCGTCTCCCAGGTGTAATGCTGGGCGACCGCCGCGATCCGGTCGCGGCAGCCGGCGGCGAAGTCGTCGTAAAGCACCTGCTGCAGCGCCGTGGCCAGCGCCGCCGGATCTCCGGCGGGCACCACCACGCCGAGCTGCTCGGCTGCAACGAGCTCAGCGAACGCGTCGCCGTTGGTGGTGACGAGGGCAGCCCCGCCCACAGGTAGTCCAGCAGCCGGGTCCGGAACGCGAACGTGGTCTCGACGTGCTCGAAATGCGTGGTGACACCAGCGTCGGCGTCGAGCAGCCAGTTCTGCCGGTCGGCATAAGGCACCCAGGTTTCGTGGAAGAACACCTGCTCGCCGGTGAGGCCGAGGGTCTGCGCGAGCCGATGGGTCTGGCCCGCCATACCCATCTCAGGCACCTCGGGGTTCGGGTGGCGCATCCCGAGAAACACCAGGCGCACGTCGTCCTGGTAGTCGGGCGCGCAACGCGTGCACGGCGTGCAGCAGCGTCAGCAGATCGAACCAGGAGCACAGGAAGAAGTCACCGCGGCGCAGCTGGGTGGACAACACCGCGGTGACCGCGTCGACGACCTGGGCGCGCTGGTCGTCACCCAGATCACGGCCCTGCTCGAGCTGCTCAAGGTGCATCGGGTCGTAGATGTCGGCGATGACGATGTGGTTGGACGTCTTCAACGAAGGTACGTGCTCGTTCAGCGGGCTCAGCGGGGTTTCGGCGCCTGCAATAGCCCCGCTGAGCCCGCTGAATGCGCAGCGGACCAGACGGCGGCGCGAGGAACCGTCGCGCGTTGGGTGATGTGGTGGCGGGCGATGAGGGTGGGTGGCTACCTCCGCTAGCACTCGTAGGCGCAGGGCGAGGACGAAGTTGGGGGTTGGGAGACGGTGCCGGTGAAACGGTAAGACCAAGGTCAGGACGGCGAAGCGGGCCAGCTCGCGGGTGGCCACCCCGGCTGGCGCGCAGCGCAGCAACACCAGCAGCTGGTTGCGCTCATTCCAGCGGTGGAAGGTGGGCGTGCCGTGCCGCGCGGAGGCGCCCCCGACGTGCCGGACCAGGGCGCCGGTGTCCTCGTGGTAGCAGAACAGCAACCCTGGGATACCGGGCCGGTTACTCCCGCTGCCGGAGCTGTCCGGCTTCCTCGGTGGCGCTGCCGTGGTGACCTACCCGTCTTGGGGGAGGGATTCGGGCTGCCGGTGCTGGAGGCGATGGCCGCCGGGGCCGCCGTGCTGACCACCCGACGGCTGTCCTTGCCCGAGGTCGGCGGGGACGCGGTGGCCTACTGCGGTATCGACGCCAAATGACATCGCCGCAGGTCTTGTCGCACTGCTCGATGACCCCGCTCGCCGGGCGGAGCTGTCAGCTGCCGCGCAGCGGCGCGCCAAGGACTTCTCCTGGGCGACGAGCGCGACGCTGCACCGGGAGGCTTACAGCCAAGCCGTGGCGGCGCGCCGCCGGTCCCGCTAGCCCCGTCACGCACGCCGGGGTGCAGAATCGGACGCCGTGCGCCCCCACAACGCCTACGGCCAGGACCTGGCGGTCGTCACGGTGACCTACTCACCCGGCGAGACCCTGGACACGTTCCTAGATTCGGTGGTCAAGGCCACCAGCCGGCCGCTACGGGTGCTGCTGGTCGACAACGGCTCCACCGACGGAGCTCCGGAGCGCGCGGTGCGCCGTGATGGTGTACAGCTGCTGCGCATCGGCGAGAACGTCGGATACGGCAGTGCCGCCAACCGCGGAGTCGTCGAGTGGGGACCCGAGGTGGGCTGGGTCGTCGTGGCCAACCCGGATATCGAGTGGCGCCCGGGCAGTCTCGACGAGCTGCTCGAAGCCGCGCAGCGGTGGCCCAGAGCGGGGGCGTTGGGGCCGCTGATCCGGCAGCCGGACGCGACGGTGTACCCGTCGGCGCGGCTGCTGCCTGCCCTGGGTCGTGGCATCGGGCACGCGGTACTCGGCCCGATCTGGTCGGGCAACCCCTGGACCGCGGCCTACCGGCAGTCCGAAACCGCCCTGGGTGAGCGGACTGCTCAGTGGTTGTCCGGGTCGTGCCTGCTACTACGCCGGACCGCATTCGAGTCCGTCGGCGGGTTCGACTCCCGCTACTTCATGTATTTCGAGGACGTCGACCTCGGCGACCGGCTGGGTCGCGCCGGGTGGCTCAACGTCTACGTGCCCAGCGCCGAAGTCACCCATCTCGGCGGGCACGCCACCAGCCGCGTCTCCGAGGCGATGCTCGCCGAGCACCATCGCAGCACTTACCGCTACCTCGCTGACCGCCACCCCGGCCCGTTGTATGCCCCGCTGCGGCTGGCGTTGCGAGCTGGTTTGGCCGGCCGGTTACAGCTGGTGAGACGCACTGGCCGGCGCCGGTAGCTGCGTTACCCTCCCGGATGGACCGAAACATACGCACGGTGGACGACGTATTTCGGCTCCTGGACGGGCTGTTCGCGTCGGAGGCCGACCGCTGGACAGCCGACGTCGGCTCCTCCTGGTGGGACAGTTTCTACGCGGACCGCTCCAAGCCCGTGCCGTTCTTCGTGGCGAAACCGGATGAGAATCTCGTCTCCTACCTCGACCGCAGCCTGATCACCTCGGGCCGCGCGCTCGACGTGGGCTGTGGTCCCGGCCGCAACACCCTGCATCTCGCCTCGGCGGGGTTCACGGTGGACGCCGTGGACCCCGCCGAGGCCGCCATCGCCTGGGCGCTGGATCTTCTGCATCTGACGGAAGTGGAAATGCGCCGCATGCATGACGAGTCGCCCGAGTCGCCCTGTTTCGGCGAGCCTTTCCTCTGGGCAGCCCTGTTCCGCCACTACGCCCGCCTCTAGGGATCATCGGTCTCTAGAACGTTGACACTTGAGCCACTTTCCCGGGAGGGGCGTAGCGGCCCACTCATCCGCTCCGGCACAGGTATTTCGACCACCTGACCAGCCACGATGGTGGCACAACCGGCTGCCAACTTTGGGACGGGCCGCAGCGTCGGGTATCCAGGGCCATGTAGCGGCGCGAGGAGACCAGAGAGATTGTCGGATGCGGAGCTGATCGACGCTGTCGTCGGCTTCGAACGGGTGGCGGCGTGGGCGGGTGCCCGGCAAGCCGCGCTGCTCGCAGAGTTCGCCCGCCGCCGCCCGGATGACGACTCGCAGCCAACGAGGTCGGACGTGCCGTCGCGGTGCAGCGAGTTCGCCTCCGACGAAATCGGGCTAGCGCTGCGCTTGTCGCGGACCACCGCAAGCAACCGGTTGGTGATGGCGCAGGTATTGGTAGCCGAGCTGCCCGGGACGTTAGCCGCATGGGAGGCCGGACAGCTAGACGTATTGAAAGTGCGGGCGATCACTGAGGCCAGCTATCTGCTGACGAGTGAGCAGGTGACGGTGTTAGAGGCACGGGTACTGCCCCGTGCTGGACAGCAGACCGTGTCGCAGTTGCGGGCCGCGATAGCTCGCGCGGTTCTGGCGATTGACCCCGACGGCGCCGAGGCCCGATATCGGGAACGACGCAAGGACCGGCGGGTAGTGGTTTCCCCAGACGGGGAGGGGCATGGCCTCGTTGTGGGCGCTGCTCTCCGCGCCGGATGCCACTGCGGCATACCAGCGGTTGTGCCAGCTGGCCAGGAGGTTTGGCGCCGACGATCCACGCGGGATGGACGCCCGCCGTGCTGACCTCCTCGTTGACTTGCTGACCGGGCGAAGGTGCGCCGCCACTGGTGACTGCCCCGACGACTGCGATGGCCACTGCCATGAGGCTTCCGATGGTGACGCCTGCGCTGATGATCGGGCCACTGATGACGCTACGGATGCCATGCCTGCGGAGCATGATCCCGCGCTTAGCGTGTCTGTGGAGGACTGTTGCGGCGCAACCCGTGATGGTGCCGGGCCGGGTAAGCCGTTGGTGTCGGTGATCGTGCCGATCACCATGCTGCTCGGGCTTGATGAGCAACCCGCGGAGTTAGTCGGCTATGGCCCGATCGCCGCGTCGCTGGCCCGAGAGATCGCCGCCGAGGGAACGTGGCGACGGCTGCTGACCGACTCGGTCTCGGGAACCCTGCTCGACTACGGCCGCACCACCTATATCCCACCGGTCGGGCTGGCCGACTTCGTCCGAGCGCGGGACGTCTACTGCAGGTTCCCGACCTGCCAGCAGCGCGCGGCCACCGCAGACCTTGATCACACCATCCCGTATGAGGTCGGGAGCGGTTCGACCAGCGAGCACAACCTGCATGCCAGCTGCCGGCATCACCACCGACTCAAGACCCACGCTGGCGGCTGGAATGTCGAGCAGCACCCCGACGGCCGGGTCACCTCGACCACGCCCACCGGACACCAATACACCAGTTGGCCCTATGACTATCGCACCGATCCGAAGCCGCAGCTGATCGCTGGCGGCGGCAGCGTTGGCGCTGGGCACGACCCGCCCGATCCCGATCCTCCTCCCTTCTGACACGCACTCAGCGGCGACGGCACGGTCTCGGGTGTCCCGCTGTACCGGTCCTCAGCGCACGGCGACAGACTAGGCCTCACCCGCGATCAGGTGATGAACCTTCGAGGAGATGGTGCCGTGGTGTCGTGGTCTGGTGTCGCGCCGGTGGAGCCGCTGCCGGGTGTCGAGGCTGTAGTACTGGTCGGGGGCTTGGGTACCCGGATGCGGCCGCTGACCCTGTCCGCACCTAAGCCCATGCTGCCCACTGCGGGCGTGCCGTTTCTCACCCACCTGCTGGGCCGGATCCGGGCTGCGGGAGTGCGGCACGTGGTGTTGGGTACCTCGTACCGCGCGGAGGTGTTCGCGACCCACTTCGGGAACGGGTCCAGGCTGGGTCTGGAGTTGGACTACGTCGTCGAGGATGAGCCGCTGGGCACCGGTGGCGGCATCCGCAATGTCGCATCCAAGCTGACCGAGTCCGATGTTCTGGTGTTCAACGGTGATGTGTTGTCCGGTCTGGATCCGGCAGAGGTGGTGCGAACTCATCGCAGCACCGGGGCGGACGTCACGCTGCACCTCGTGCGGGTATCCGATCCGCGAGCATTCGGCTGCGTGCCGACCAGCGCGGACGGCCGGGTGCTCGAATTCCTGGAAAAAAGCGATGACCCGCCAACCGACCTGATCAACGCCGGCTGCTACGTGTTTCGCCGGGAAGTGATCGACTCGATCCCGGCCGGGCGGGCGGTGTCAGTGGAGCGTGAGACGTTTCCCGGGTTGCTCGCGGCAGGTGCGCGGGTCCATGCCCACGTGGATGCATCTTACTGGCTGGATCTGGGGACGCCCGCCGCTTTCGTACAGGGCTCGGCTGACCTGGTACGCGGCTTGGTTCCCTCGCCTGCGTTGCCCGGACAGGTGGGGGAGGCATTGCTGCTGTCCGGCGCCACCGTGCACCCCGAGGCGCTAGTCGGGGATGGTTCGGTGGTGGGCGTAGACGTGGTGGTGCAGCGCGGAGCGCAGGTGCTCGGCTCGGTGCTGATGGACCGTGCTCAGGTCGGTCCAGGCGCGCATGTGCAGCGCAGCGTGCTGGGAATCGGCGCGCAGGTGGGTGCGGGGGCCGTACTGAACGACGCGGTGATCGGCGATGGTGCGGTGGTCGGGGCCCGCTGCGAGTTACGCAATGGGGTGCGGGTCTGGCCGAAAGTCATACTGCCTGACGGGGGCCTACGTTTTTCCGCCGATGTCTGAGACCTGCTCGCAGGGTCGAAGCATCGGTTCTGAGACCGAGTCGCGGTCCTGGAGCCCGCAACGCCAATTGGACTTCCGCGCGGTGCTGGCTCCGCTGCGCCGCGGCCGTGGTGATCCCACGATGCGGATGGATGCCGACGGTACCGTGTGGCGTGCGGGCACCACCCCCGTCGGCGCTGCCACCCTGGCACTTCGCCGGGAGGCCAGTGGCACGGTGCACGCCACCGGCTGGGGACCGGGCGCGGCCTGGGCGCTGGACGGGTTGCCCGCGCTGCTCGGAGCCGATGACGACGACAGTTCCTTCGTGTCGCACCACCCGCTGATCGCGCAGGCCCGGCACCGGGCACCCGGCCTTCGCCTCGGTGCAACCCGTCGGGTGTGGGATGTGCTGGTTCCTGCCGTCCTGGAACAGAAGGTGACCGGCGTGGAGGCTCGGCGCTCCTGGCGGGAACTGTGCTGGCGCTTCGGAGAACCGGCGCCGGGTCCTGTCGAGCTGTGGCTGCCACCCGGCCCGGCGGCGGTGCGCGCGATCCCGGACTGGGAGTGGCACCGCGCCGGGGTCGACCGCTCGCGACGCCGCGCCCTGCTGGCGGCCGCCACAGTGGCGCACCGGCTGGAAAGCGCGGTGACGATGGCCGGGAAGGCTGGTCGGGAACTGCTGTGCAAGGTCCCCGGGATCGGGATCTGGACTGCCGCGGAGGTGGCCCAACGGGCCTGGGCGGACGCCGATGCGGTGAGCGTCGGCGACTTCCACATCCCGTCCGTCGTCGGTTACGCGCTGCTGGGCAGGCCACTGGATGACGCCGGCATGCTCGAGGTACTCGCGCCTTACGCACCACAGCGGCAACGGGCGGTGCGCTACATCGAGGCTTCAGGGTTCCGCCGTCCCCGCTTCGGCCCCCGGTTGCACCCCCGCGACTACCGCGCCATGTGAGTCGCGCCATGTAGCCAGGTAAAGGGTTATCGCATCGCAGGTAAATCGGTGAGGCTGGGCAGATGGGAATGCTGACGGCCCGGCGCGTCAGCGTCGTACGCCTTGGGCTGCTCGCAGTGCTCTGGGGATCCAGCTTCATGTGGATCAAGATCGGGCTCCGCGGCTTCACTCCCATGCAACTGGTGTTCCTTCGGTTGCTGCTCGCGACCGGCCTGCTGCTGGTGATCTGCTGGGTCCGCGGCCTGCGG
>JAICHZ010000131.1 GCA_025924655.1 Pseudonocardiaceae bacterium
GAGTGCACCCGTTGGCTGATAGAGGGCGCAGCCAGGCTGGACGAGGGGGTCACGCTAAGCATTATGACGAACGGTCTCGGCCGCGCCGGGACCGGGGCCGACGGATACGGCGAAGAGTGACGAGGCTAACGCAGCCCGCCCTTCGAACGGCGGTATACAACGCCACATCGTGCCACACAGAGTCACGGCACGCGAGTCGGCCGTTGCGTGCAGCAGTGCCCGTATACCATTGGCGAACCATCCGACCCGCTGATGCCGCATGGTGCACCCGGGCACCTGCGACGCCGTCCGGGGACACCCGACACCGAGGACCTCGACCAATTCATGAATTCCCCGAGCGAGACCACCACCGTGCTGGTTTTCAGTCACCGGGCAGAGGTGCGCGAGGCGATCATCAACGCTGTTGGACGGCGCCCTGCAGCGGACGTCGGCCGGGTGAGTTATATCGAGGCGGCGAAGATCGCCGAGGTATTGACCGAGGTCGACGCGGGGCGGGTGGACCTGGCGATTCTTGATGGTGAGGCGCAACCGACGGGCGGTATGGGCCTTTCCCGCCAGCTCAAGAATGAGATCAGGCACTGTCCGCCGGTGATCATCGCCGTGCGGCGCAGGGATGACCGCTGGTTGGCAGTGTGGTCGCAGGCCGACGCGGTGATCGTCCATCCGCTGGATCCGTTGACCGCAGCCGAGACGGTGGCCGAGGTACTTCGCAACCGCCGGCCGCAGGCAGCGAACGGCTGAGGCCGCGCAGCATGGTGGCGCCGACCCGGTCTCGCAGTTGGCCAGCACTGCTCGGCCAGCTGATCGCCGGCACAGATCTCGACGTCCACGACGCCACCTGGGCGATGGACGAAGTCATGTCAGGCCTGGCCACGTCGGCGCAGCTGGCCGCGTTCGTGGTGGCGCTGCGGATCAAAGGCGAGACTCCGGCGGAGATAGCCGGTCTGGCCGACGGCATGCTGTCGCATTCGCACCGGGTGCACATCGCCCAGCGGGCAGTCGATGTGGTCGGCACCGGCGGTGATCAAGCCCAGACGGTGAACATCTCCACCATGGCCGCGCTGGTGACCGCCGCTGCCGGTGCACCGGTGATCAAGCACGGCAACCGCGCGGCCTCATCACAGTGCGGGGCTGCCGACGTGCTCGAGGCGCTCGGCGTGGTGATTGACCTAGGCCCGGATCAGGTGGCACGGTGCGTCGCCGAATTGGGCATCGGATTTTGCTTCGCACCGCTTCATCACCCCGCGATGCGCCACGCAGCCGCGGTGCGTCGGGAAATCGGGGTCCCGACTGCCTTCAACTTTCTCGGGCCATTGATCAATCCGGCGCGGCCGGGCGCGGCGCTGGTGGGCTGCGCGGATCTTCGGATGGCGCCGGTGATGGCCCAGGTGCTTGCCGATCGTGGAGTGAGCGCTCTGGTGGTCCGGGGCGACGATGGGCTCGACGAGATCACCACCACGACCACTACCTCGGTGTGGGTGGTCGACGGCGGCGCGGTGCGGCGTGATCAGTTGGACCCCGTTGCACTGGGCGTGCCGGTGGCCGGTGCCGAGGACCTGCGCGGTGGCGATGCGGCGGCCAATGCCGATGCAGTGCGGCGTGTGTTGGCCGGCGAACCCGGACCGGTGCGAGACGCCGTGCTGCTCAACGCCGGCGCGGCGCTTGTCGCGCACCGGGGTTCGACCGGTGACCTGGTCGCCGATGTCCGCGAGATGGTCCAGCGCGCCACCGAGGCCGTTGACTCTGGCGCTGCGGTCGCGATGTTGAAGCGCTGGACGAGGCTGACCGCCGAGCTGTCCGCCGCTGTTCGCTAACCGGCCGCTGGCAAGCCCTGCTGTCACGGACCGTACCGAGGATCCCGGGATGCGTAACGTAGTGTAACCGACCTGGTCGAAATCGCACGGTTGGGCGGCTTACCGGCGTCGGTGGAGTGAAGATCCGCGCCGATGCGTCCTGGGGCCCGTTAGGTGGCATGCGGGGGGACCTCTCCCGTTTGCAGTCACGCCGCCGGACGTGATGGTCCGAGAACAGGAGATGGCCGCGGGTGGTGTCTCATCGTCGCAACCGCGTGCTTCGAAGCGTGGCGGCTGCCGTGGCCTTCGCTGCCGTGCTGAGCATGCCACCAGCACTCGCAGCTGCCGATCCAGCCCCTGGCCCTGCGCCCGATCCTGGCAGCGCCGTTGCTCAGGCTCGAGCGTTGAGCCGCCAGGCCGAAGTGATCACCGAACAGTGGAAGCTGGCCACCGACCGCCTGGAGGCCCGTCGGGCCGATGCGGACCGAGCGCATAGCGACGCAGCGGGCGCCACGGCTATAGCCGATCAGGCCCGCGCGGCTCAGAGCTCATTCCGTGCGCAGGTGGATAGGCTGACCAGCGCCAGCTTCGAGGGTGTCCGCGTCAGCAGCCTGACCGCGATGCTGATCAGTGACTCGCCACAGCAGTTCATGGACCAGATGTCCGCCCTCGACGTGTTGGCGGCGAGTAACAGGGCGGCGATGGACAAGCTCGCAGCCGCCGTAGCCCGCACCGAGCAGGCCAAGCTTGCTGCCACCGACGCCGAGACACGTGCGGCCGTCGCCGAACTCGATGCCGCTCGGATAGCAGGTGACGTCGCCCAGGCCCGGCTTGAAATGGGTCGACAGATCAATCTGGTACAGGAGCGCCTCGGCAAGCTCACCGCAGAGGAGTTCTCTCACTACGCCGCCGAAGGGTTCACCGACTACCCCCTCGACATAGCCGGTGACACCATCGGGATCAGAGCCCTTCGGGTTGCCTTAACCAGGCAAGGAGCGCCGTATATCTGGGGCGCGGAGGGCCCGACCACCTTCGATTGCTCAGGTTTGGTGATGTGGGCCTACCGTCAGGTCGGAGTCAGCCTGCCGCGGGTGGCTTACGATCAGTCCAGAGTGGGGACCCCGGTGGTCTCCGGTCTTTTACCAGGAGACCTCATCGCGCTGTACTCGCCGGTAAGCCACATTGGTATCTATGTAGGCAACGGGCTCTACCTCAACGCGCCGCAGAGCGGCGACGTCGTCAAAGTCTCCAGAGTCCCCTGGCGGGACGTGACGGCTATCCGCCGGATTGGTTGATGGCACCATCCGGACACCGGAACAAATGGTGCGACCGGTACCCCCGGACGTTGCGTCATCCGGCATTGTCAGGGTCGCCGTCTACCGTCCGTAGTGACTAGATCACAACAGAGACGGAGCCCGACATGATCGTGGATTGCGACCGGTGCCAGGTGCGCGGCCTTGCCTGCCAGGACTGCGTCATCACCGTGCTGCTCGGAGCTCCACCGAGCGGCCTGGAGTTGGACGGCACTGACCGGCTAGCCCTGGACATTTTGGCCGAGGCCGGCATGGTGCCCCACCTGCAGCTGGTGGATCCGCACAGAGATGACCAAACGACGGGGGAGGAGACCCGTGTTCGGGGTCACCTGCGCGATGGCGCCGAGCGGTCCGCAACTGACTGTGAACGGTCCAGACGACACGTTGGCTGATCGGCCGAGCTGAATACCGCGTCGGCCACGGAGACGCCCACCGTGCCCAGCGGCCGCTCTGCCCCATACCTCGCTCGCCGATGGTGACAACGTTGGTGACTTTTCGTAATCTTCCCGAGACTTTGCGGTTAGTGCCGTCCGAGCTGGACGGCACGGTGGGCGGTCTAAGAGAGGAGATAGCCGCGACGTGTCACCGCATCATCGGAAGCGCGGTGTAGGCAAGCGCGGTGTCGTCCAGCGCAGCGTTTCGACTGTGATGACCACCGCCACCGTGGTTGCGCTGGTCGCTCTGGCACCCACCCCAGCCACGGCCGACCCTGCGGTCCCCGGAGATGCCGCGCAGCAGCTTTCCGAGCTGAATCGGCAGGCTGAGGTGCTCACCGAACGATGGCACTACGCCCGCGACCAGTTGAACGCCCGCCGTGCCGACCTCGAACAAGCCAGGGCGGACGCCACCGCGGCCCAGGCCGCCGCAGATCGCGCCAAGGCGGTCCAGGGCCAGTACCGCGGTCAGGTCGACCTGCTGACCAAAGCTTCATTTCAGGGTGCGCGACTCAACCGGCTGTCCGCTTTGCTGGTCAGTGACTCCCCCCAGGATTTCCTGGACCAGATGTCGGCGCTGGATATGCTGGCGATGGATAACAAGCAGGCGTTAGACCGGCTCACCGGCGCGGTCGCGCAAACCCAGCATGCAGAGCACTCGACGAGCGACGCAGCGGTGCGGGCGGCTCAAGCTGAACGAGATGCCGCACGGCTCGAAGGCGATCTCGCCCGTTCCCGGGTCGAGATGGACCGCCAGATTCAAGTTGTCACGAAACGCCTCGCGGAGCTGACCCGTCAAGAGCGCGCCGTTTACCTCTTCGGCGGCAACATCCATTTCCCGATCAACCTGGTCGGCACCGGTATCGCGGTCCAAGCGGCGCGGATCGCGCTGACCAAGCAAGGCTCGGCCTACGTCTGGGGTGGCGACGGCCCGATCACATTCGACTGCTCGGGACTGGTGAAGTGGGCGTTCGAGCAGGCGGGGATGCCCGGTCTGCCGCACTCAGCCGAGGAGCAGGCCCGGATGGGTCGTAGCGTCGGGCGTTTCGATCTACAGCCGGGCGATCTCATCGCGCTCTATTCCCCGATCAGCCACATCGGCATCTACGTCGGGGACGGGCTCTATGTGAACGCACCGCAAAGCGGTGACGTGGTAAAGGTCGTCCCGGTGCCGTGGAGGCAGGTCACCGCGATGAGTCGGATCGGCTGAACCAACCAGCTGCATACCGCGCGCGACGGCACCGCTACTCTCCGGCTGGTGCCACGGATCCTGCTGGTGAGCAACGACTTTCCACCCCGCCCCGGTGGGATCCAGGCGTACCTGCACCAACTGGCGATGGCGTTGCCCGAGGGCGAGATCGCCGTCTACGCACCGGACTGGCCCGACGCGGCGGCTTTCGATGCACGCTTGCCCTTTCCGGTCTTCCGGCATCACGGAGCACTCATGATTCCCACGCCCGCGGTACTTCGGCGAGCCGCCGGGCTGCTGCGGGAACTGCACTGCGATACCGCGTGGTTCGGCGCAGCAGCCCCGCTGGCCCTACTAGGGCCGGCACTGCGCCGCGCCGGAGCACAACGAGTGGTGGCTAGCAGTCACGGACACGAGGTGGGCTGGTCGATGGTGCCTCCCGGGCGGATGGCACTTCGCCGGATCGGCGCGGACGCCGACGTGGTCACGGCCGTGAGCCAGTACACCCGTCGCCGAGTTGCGTCGGCGTTCGGGCCCCGGGCTGCCCTGGAGATCCTGTCGCCGGGCGTAGACTGCGCAGCGTTTCACCCGGACCCCGGGGCGCGCGCGGAGATCCGACGACGCCACCGGCTGGGCGACGCCCCGGTAGTGCTGTGCGTGTCCCGGCTGGTGGCTCGCAAGGGCCAAGACATGCTGGTGCGGGCATTGCCTGCGATCCGCAGCCAGGTACCGGGGGCCATGCTCCTGCTCGTCGGAGACGGACCCCGGCGACCAGCTTTGTACCGGCTGGCGGAGTCGGGTGGCGTCGCAGACGCCGTGGTGTGCACCGGAGCAGTGTCGTGGGCTGAGTTGCCCGCGTACTACGCGGCTGGCGACGTCTTCGCGATGCCCTGCCGGACGCGTGGTCACGGGCTAGATGTTGAGGGATTCGGTCTGGTGTTCCTCGAGGCGTCGGCTGCCGGTTTGCCGCTGGTGGTTGGCAACGCCGGCGGGGCGGCGGAGACCGTCCGGGTAGGCGACACCGGCGAGTTGGTCAACGGTCGTGAGGTAGCAGCGGTAACTCGAGCCGTAGCGACCCTGCTTGCCGATCCCGAGGCGGCTGCGGCGATGGGTCGCCGCGGACGGCGCTGGATGCTGCAGAGCTGGGACTGGGGTTGCCGCCGGCAGCAGCTGCAGCAGCTACTGCTGGGCGGCTAAGCGTAAAGCGCGTCGATCTCGGCGGCGAACTCCTTGGCCACAACGGCACGCTTAACCTTCAGGCTCGGGGTGAGTTGACCACCGGCCTCGGTGAAGTCACCTGGCAGGATGCGGAATTTGCGGATCGCCTCGGCCCGGGAAACAGTTTTGTTCGCATCGTCGACCGCGCGCTGCACCTCGGCGCGCAGATCTGGGTCATCGATCAGGTCTGCGACCGAGCTACCGGCCGGCTTGTGGTGCTCGGCGCGCCAGGCTGGGAGAGTCTCGGCGTCGAGGGTGATCAGCGCGGTGATAAAGCGCTGCTTGTCGCCCAGCACCATGCATTGGCTGACCAAGCGATGGGCCCGGATCCGGTCCTCCAATGCTGCCGGGGAGACGTTCTTGCCTGCCGCCGTGACGATGATCTCCTTTTTGCGACCGGTGATCTGTAGGAAACCGTCCTCATCGAGCTCCCCGAGGTCGCCGGTGTGGAACCAGCCGTCGCCGAGAGCTTCTTGAGTCTCCCGATCGTTGTGCCAATACCGGCGCAGCACACCGGGTCCTTTGATCAGCACTTCACCGTCGTCAGCGATCCTGATCGTGACGCCGGGCAATGGCTGACCCACGGTGCCGATCTTGACGTGTTTCTCGGTGTTCACCGTGGCGGGCGCGCTGGTCTCAGTCAGCCCGTAGCCTTCCAACACCGGCACGCCGACACCGCGGAAGAAGTGTCCGAGCCGCTCGCCCAGGGGGGCGCCACCGGAGACGGCTGCCAGGCACCGGCCGCCGAGTACCGCCCGGAGCTTGGCGTAAACCAGTTGGTCGAATAAGGCATGCTTGGCCCGCAAGGCCAGCCCAGCTCCGCCGTATTCCTGGGCACGGCTCCATTCAACGGCGGTCGCAGCGGCGATGTCGAAAATGCGGCCCTTGCCGTCGGCATATGCCTTCTGCCTCGCCGAGTTGTAGACCTTTTCGAAGACTCGGGGCACCGCCAGCACAAATGTGGGTCGGAAATCGGCCAACTCGGCGACCAGGTTCTTCACATCCGGGGTGTGGCCAAGGGTGATCCGAGCGTAAACACAGCAGCACTGGATAATCCGGGCGAGCACGTGCGCCAGCGGCAGGAACAGCAGCACTGAGTTCGTCGGTTGCATCAGCCCGGGAAACTCTCCCACTGCGGACCGCGTCACGGCGAGTAGGTTGCGGTGAGTGATTTCGCAGCCCTTCGGACGGCCCGTGGTGCCTGAGGTGTAGATCAGTGTCGCCAGATCTTCGGCGCCTACCGTGGTGGCGCGTTCGCGCACAGCGGCATCGCTGATCCCAACGCCCAACGCGGTGAGCTGGTCGATCGCTGCAGTCGGCTTGCCAGCGCCCGTCGTCGGTTCGATCTGCCACACCCAAGCCGGCGCGCCCAACCGATCGACCAGGCCCTGGACCATCTCGCGGTGAGCGGGGCTTTCGACCACGACCGCCTTGGCGCCCGAATCGGAAAGAATCCACTCCACCTGCTCGGCCGACGATGTCTCATAGATCGGCACGGTGGATCCACCGGCCGCCCAGATTGCGTAGTCCAGCAGGGTCCACTCGTAGCGGGTTTTGGACATCAGCGCGATACGATCCCCGCGCTCGATGCCCGCTGCAATGAGACCCTTGGCCACGGCGGTCACTTGACCGGCGAATTCCCGGGCCGTGACGTCTATCCAGCCGCCGTCGACCCGGCGGCGGAAGCTGACGCTGCCGGCGAAGCGTTCGGCATTGGCCCACACCGCGTCAGTGAGATTCTCCTCGTCATCCACCGTAGTGGTGGCGGGAACCGTGAACTCCCGCACGGGTACCTCCGAAGCTCGGCCTTGCCCAGTACTACTCGGCAACGTATCGCGCCCATACCAACGCCGGGTAGCCTGCCTGATCGTGCGGGTCCACGTGGTATCCGACGTGCACGGTAACGCGGACGCGCTGGCCAGGGCGGGCGCGGGCGCCGATGCACTGCTGGTGCTCGGAGACCTGATCGACTTCGTGAACTACCACGACCACTCCGCCGGGATTCTCGGTTCGGTGTTCGGGCCTGGTGCGGTAAGCCGGTTCGCGGAACTGCGCTCCGGCGGAGCACCAGGCGAGGCGTACGCGTTCGTGCGGCAGCTGTGGAGCCAGATCCCGGATTCCCGCGATGTCGTCCGTGAGGCCATCGTCGAGCAGTATGAGCGGTTGTTCGCGGTCCTGCCCAGCCCGGCGTACGTCACCCCCGGCAATGTGGACCTGCCCGAGCTGTGGCCGCGGTTCGCGCGCCCGGGACTACACCTGCTCGACGGGCAGACCGTCGAAATCGGCACTCTGCGATGCGGTTTCGTGGGCGGAGGGTTATTACCGGACGGCATCGCCCCGCGGCGCGACCCGGTCTTTCGTTCGTACCTGCGTACTCCGCAGCAGTACGCAGGAGCGGTCGCTGCGCTCGGGCGGGTGGACGTTCTGTGCAGCCATATTCCGCCTGCGGTTCCTGAGCTGCTCTACGACGTGCAGGCCCGACGGCCTGAGATCGGCTCCGAGCAGCTGCTGAGGGTGATTCATCGGGACCGGCCGTGGTTCGCGGTGTTCGGGCACGTGCATCAGCCGCTGGCTTCGCGGGTCCGGGTGGGACGGACCGAATGCATCAATGTCGGGCATTTCCAGCGGACTGGGTCGCCGCACGTGTTGCGATGGTGACCAATCTCGGTGGCGACGTGCCGGGTAACCTGCGCGGCATGCCCGACCATTCAACCCAGTCCATCGTCATCAACGCCGATCCTCAAGGCGGCCATGGATGTGATTGCTGATTTCTCCGCCTACCCGCAATGGGCGTTGGCAGTGAAGAAGGCCGAGAAGGTCATCATGGACACCGCGCTGAAGGAGCTCAAACGCCGAGTCTCCGTGCTCAGGGCGGGTTCGCTGCGGGCCTGACGGTACCGGGTCCGGCGCGCACTGGATGCTGCATCGAACCCGCGTGCTGGCAAGCTTCGTATGCCACGGTGCGGCGCGGCCGTTGTGTCCCGGATACCGTGCTCCGTACGCTGGTTGGCAACGCGGCCCGCGAGGGCAAGGGAAGGATCGGTTGGCGGTGTTCTACTGGCTGCTCAAACACGTGCTGCTCGGCCCGTTGATGCGGTTGACCTGCCACCCGAAGGTTCAGGGTGCCGAGCACATCCCCGATCGCGGTGGCGCGATTCTGGCCAGCAATCACCTCGCCGTCGCTGACTCCTTCTTTCTGCCGCTAATGATCCGTCGCCGGGTGACATTTCTGGCCAAACGGGAGTACTTCACCACTCCTGGAGTGCGGGGATGGTTCAAGCGACAGTTCTTCAGCGCGGCCGGTCAGGTTCCCATCGACCGCTCCAGCGCGTCAGCCGCTCAGGCGGCTCTGGACACCGGAGTGCGGTTGTTGGCTGATGGCAAGCTGCTCGGAATCTATCCGGAAGGGACTCGGTCTCCGGACGGCCGGTTGTACAAGGGCAAGACCGGCGTCGCGCGGATGGCGCTGGAGGCCGGCGTCCCGGTGATCCCGGTCGTGATGGTCGGCACGGACAAGGTCAGCCCCATCGGCAAAAAAATGTGGCGACCGCATCCCGTACAAATACGCTTCGGTGCGCCGCTGGACTTCTCTCGCTACGCGGGTCTGGCCGGTGACCGATTCGTCGAACGATCCATGGTTGACGAGATCATGTACTCCTTGATGGAGCTGTCCGGACAAGAATACGTCGACAGGTACGCGACGTCGGTCAAAGACCGCGAGCCGCCGCCTCCGCCGCAGCTGACGCTTAAGGCGTCCTGATCGGTCGCGTTCCCTAGCGCTGCGTAAGCTGACCGACCGTGCGGTTTTTCTACGACTGCGA
>JAICHZ010000132.1 GCA_025924655.1 Pseudonocardiaceae bacterium
GGGGTGGAGCCGAGGCGCCGGCGGTCAACCCGACCACGCCGACGCCGTCCAGCCATTCCGGGCGGACGTCGCTGGCGTCGTCGATGAGATAGCTGGGCGTGCCGTGACGGTGCGCGAGCTCCACCAGCCGCACGGAGTTCGACGAGTTCGCCGAGCCGACCACGAGCACCACATCCGACTCCTCAGCGATCGCCCGCAGTGCGTCCTGGCGGTTGGTCGTGGCATAACAGATGTCGTCGGAAGCTGGGCCCCGCAGCGCGGGGAAGCGGGCGGACAGCGCCTGGATAATCTCGCTGGTCTCGTCCACGGCCAGGGTGGTCTGTGTCAGGTACGACACCCGCGCCGGGTCGGCGACGGTCAGGTCTGTGACGTCGCCGACCGTCTGCACCAGGACCATCTGATTCGGTGCCTCGCCGAGGGTGCCCTCGACCTCCTCGTGCCCCGCGTGGCCGATCAGGATCACGGTGTCGCCGCGGGTGGCGAACCGGCGGGCCTCAGCATGCACCTTGGTCACCAGCGGGCACGTCGCATCGATCACCTCCAGCCCCCGGTCGGCGGCCTGCGCCCGCACCGCCGGGGACACCCCGTGGGCGGAGAACACCACCGTGGCGCCATCCGGGACTGCATCCAGCTCATCGACGAACACTGCCCCGCGCGCCTGGAGATCAGCGACCACATGGGTGTTGTGCACGATCTGCTTGCGTACGTAGATCGGACCGCCCCGCTGGTCGAGTAGCCGCTCCACGACCTCGATGGCACGCTCGACGCCGGCACAGAACGATCGTGGCGCGGCGAGCAGGACGGTGAGAGACATCTGGGGTGCCTCCGGGCGGGGCTCAGTGGTCACGGTGGGTGGCCAGCCGGGCAAGCGCACCCAGCTCTGCGGTGGCTCGTGGCGTCGGACTGGCTGACTGCAAGTCCTGCATCGCCTGCGACAGCAGACCGTCAGCCTGGGTCTGGCTCCAGGCGCGGCCGCCCGCGAGGTCGATCAGCTCCGCGGCGTGGGCCGCGTCGGTTTCGGACAGCGGCTGGTCTCGGTGGTAGAGCGCAGCCAGTTCGAGCCCGGCCGGGGTCTCAGAGGCCAAGGCGGCTACCACCGGGAGGGACTTTTTCTGGTTGCGCAGGTCCGAATGGACCGGCTTACCGGTCACGGCGGGGTCTCCCCAGATACCCAGGAGATCGTCGACGTGCTGAAACGCCAAACCCAGGTGCATCCCGAAGCCCCGCAGCTGCGCGACCTGCTCTGGGCGGCCGCCTCCGAATGCGGCGCCCACCGCGCACGCGCATCCCAGCAAGGCGGCGGTCTTTCGCTCGGCCATCCGCACGCACTCGGCCAGCTCGACCTCCACGCGTTGCTCGAAGGACAAGTCCGCGCGCTGGCCGTCTAACAGATCCTGCACCGCGGCGCTGAGCATCCGGGTCCCGTCCATCGCAGCCGGGTGCCCGCTGCCGGCAAGCACATCCAAGGCCAGGACCAGCAGTGCGTCCCCGGCCAGGATCGCCGGGTTGACCCCGAACACGCTCCACGCCGTGGGGCGGTGGCGCCGGGTCAGGTCACCGTCCATCACGTCGTCGTGCAGCAGCGAGTGGTTGTGCACCAGTTCCACCGCGGCCGCAGCCGGCAGCGCAGCCGCCGCAGTACCGCCGACGGCCTGGGCGCTGAGCAATACGAGCGTGGGTCGGATCGCCTTGCCCCCGTTTACCTGTACCGGGTGGCCGTGTTCGTCCCACCAGCCGAAGTGGTAACCGGCGATGTGCAGCATTGAGGAAGGCAGTGTGTTGACCGCCGAACGCAACGCGGGTTCGACGAGGTCGCGGCTCCATGCGAGCACTTCGCGTGCCGACCGGCTTACGGTCATCACGTCCACGGTGGTCACGGTTATCTCACCTTCCTCCTAGCGGCCGATTTCGACGTCGTCCAGGACTCCCAGCGCATCGGGAACCAGGACCGCCACCGAGTAGTACGCGCTCACGAGGTAGGAAATGATCGCTTTGTCGTCGATACCCATGAATCGGACGTTAAGCCCAGGCTCGACTTCATCGGGAATCCCGGTCTGGTGTAGCCCGATCACGCCTTCGTCTTGCAGACCTATGCGCATCGCAAGGATTGAGCTGGTCCGGTGCTCGGTGATGGGAATTTTGTTACAAGGGAGGATGGGTACCCCGCGCCATGCCTGCACTTGCCGACCGTCGACATCGACGCTCGGCGGGTAGATGCCCCGGCGGTTACATTCCCGGCCGATCGCGGCGATCGTGTGCGGATGCGCCAGGAAAAATCGCGTCTTTCGCCGGCGGGCGAGCAACGCATCCATGTCGCTCGGGGTCGGCGGCCCGGTACGGGCATGTATTCGCTGCTGGAAACTCACATTGTGGAGCAACCCGAATTCCGGGTTGTTGATCAACTCGTCTTCTTGCTTTTCCCGCAGCGCCTCGATGGTCAATCTCAGCTGCTGTTCGGTCTGGTTCATCGGCTGGCTGTACAGGTCCGCTACCCGGGTGTGCACTCGCAGGACAGTCTGGGCCACGCTGAGCTCGTACTCGCGGGGGCTGGTCTCGTAGTCGACGAACGTGCCCGCCAGCTCCGGTTCCCCGGTGTGTCCCGCGCTCAGCGCGATGGCTGCCTCGCCACGTTTATTCTGTGGTCGGCTGCTCTGTGTCCGGAACCGCTCAACGTGGGCCTGCAATGCCACAGATCTGTCGATCACCTCCTCGAATGCTCGCTGAGATAACGTTAGTACGGTGCAGGCGGTCACTGCTGCGATGGAGAATGTCCAGCTGTCTTGGGACTCGACCAATTCCCGATCACCGAAGTAGTCGCCGTCGGCGAGCACTTCCAGGACGGTCTGTTCGCCGTACTTTCCAGGACCGATCTTATTAACCTTGCCGTGGGCTATGAAGAATATCTGATCGGCCGGTTGGCTAATCTCTACCAACGCGCTACCGGCCTCGAACTCACGTTGCTCGCATTGCTCGGCCAACGCACGGAGTACCTCAGGGTCATCAAAGCCCCGCAGCACCGGCAACTCGCGCAACTCTCCGGGGATAATCCGCAATCCGGCACCCGACGTGTCGAACGTTACCTGGCCATCGCCCACCGTGTAGGTCAACCGGCGGTTCACCCGAAATGTACCGCCCGAGGCCTCCACCCACGGCAACATCCGCAGCAGCCAGCGAGACGTGATCTCCTGCATCTGCGGGACAGACTTCGTCGTCGTCGCCAGATTGGCCGCCGCGGCGGTGCTCAGGCTCGATAGCGGATGACTCGATTGTGGCTGTTCGGCAACATCAACGCTCGGATCCGTCACGGTTACCACGCACCTCATCCATCTCGATACATTCGGTCAGACCCGATCGGCGGCGATGAGCAGGTAATGGAAGCTGCCCTCGCGGTACGCCGTCAGGAACGGATCCTCGATCCCGGTGGCCACCGAAGACTTTGCCCTCAGTTCCCAGTAGGGGATAGTCTGTGAGGTGAGATCGATAACGTTGATTGGGACGAGGTTGTTGGCTGCTAGCGCCTTGAAGTAGTCGCTCCTGGGGTGAATATTGCAGATGTAGTGCTCGTCGATCCGGCTGACCGCTTTGGATCGACCCCCCGTAACGTCGTTGTAGCAGCCGGTGATGCAGACGTAGCGGCCGCCGTACTCCAGTAGGCGGTAGAACTCGGCGAATAGCTGGAACAGGTCCACGTACATGGTGCTTTCGTTGTTCCAGATTCCCCGGCACGATCCCGTCTCGAAACCGGTGTCCAGCATGTTGCGGAAGTGGAAGCTCGCCTTGTCGGCCACGCCTCGCTGCCTGGCCTGGTCGTTGGCGAACTCGACCTGTTGCTCCGAGATTGACACACCGTCGGTCTGACAGCCGAAGCGTTGGTGGGCCATGAAGCTGGTGCCGCCGCGTCCGCACCCGGCATCCAGCAGGCGGTCTGCAGGCGATATGTCGCCGAAATGATCGAGTAGGATCTTGGCCTGCGCGGTCTCCAACCGATGCATCTCGGTGATGATTCGGCCGTCGCGGGTGTCCTCGGGACCTTCCAACACCGACCGGTCATAGTCGCCAATCCCGTAGTGATGGTGGTACAGGCCGTCGACATCACCGAGCAGCAGGTTGACCGGGTCCTTCTCGTTGTTCCAGTACGACGCAACAGACTTCTGGTAGTCGCTGCGCAGGACCTTGGCGACGGTAGTCGTGGTCATGTTTGGACCTCCTCTGCTTGTCGGGCTGCTCACGCGTTGCTCGCGCTGTGGTATCGCCCGGTGGTGCTGTGCCATTCGCGGTTACCGCCGAGCCACGCCCATATGTCGGCCAGGAAGCGCCGCAGCGCAAGCGAGCCCACCTGGCTAAGGACGGCCGCTTCCTCGACGAAGGTGTGCATCAGCTCGTTATGGATCTGCACCGTGCGCTCGATGGCTTCCGGCCGAGAGCATCTTTCCTCGTTGGCGATCAGCTTGGGCAGGTCGAAGTCTTCGTCCGCTTCCTTACCCATCGAATACAGATCGTTCAGAATCACGCTCGCACTGCCAGCCAAGCAAAACACCCGGCGCACCCGGCGATCGGCGAACTCGAAGGCAGGAAGCTCGTAGCCGGCAATCGGATCGACCAACACCATCGGTGGCAAGAAGCTGTTTTCGTGCCGGTGCGTCAGGTACTCCCAGACCGGCGGGATCCGTCCTGTGGCGCGCCAGTTCGCCTCATGGTTGTAGGCCATGAACATGACCGCCAGTTCGTGGCGGAGCCGGGCGACCTGCGTCGCGGTGGCGTACCGGGCAAGGTGTTCGAATGCCGAGCGGTACGCGACCGCGACAGGCTCCTCCGATAAAGCCCTGTCGAGTTGGGGCGCGTACCTGACCGGGAGATCAACCGGATCCACCGCAGCGTAGGTGATCCCGAGCCGCGACGCGATCACCTTCGCGTCGGCCCCCATGGACTCCTCGTCGAGGAAGTGGTCGTCGGTGGCCCATTCCGCGAGTACGCACTTCGATGCCGCCAGCAGCCGGTCCGGGTCGTCCGTAGCCGGATGGGTGAGCATCATCAGACGTCCAAAATTGGCCGTCCGCACGCGGTCGAGCTGTCCGGGGTAGATCCCGACCTGTTCGGCCCAGTCGACCAGGCGGTCGTTGACCTCCTCGCCGAGGGCTACGTCGTCACGAACCGCCGGCGGGCAGTACAGCGCTGGACCTGCCCCAGCGTCAGCCGACGCCCCGGCGGAAACCTGGCCAGTGGCGGTGGCGGTACTTGTCTCGCTGAGGGCGGCGCCTTGCCAAGGGATCCGGGCCGCCGACGTACCCAGCCCCGTCGGGCCGCTGAGGAGTCGGCCCACCACCGACGCGGCGGCCTGGTTGTCATCCCCGGGCAGTTGATCCCCGGTAGCTTCATGAAGGTCTCTCGGTGCAGCGCGTTCCGGGTTGGCGAACAGGGCGACCACCACGCCCGCCAGGTCATGGGCAGCCGCGGGCGCGGACACACGAGACAGCACAGACACCGGTCCCTCCTTCGTTAGTGGTAGGTGAAGCGGACCCATCGCCGACCGGGTAACTGAGCCGGCGCTAGATCCGAACCGCCTGAGCTGTACTCATTAATGCGCGCAGTAACTCGCCGATGAAGGTCGCGGAAGTGCCCAGCCCGCTCGGTCCACCGAGCCGCTGTGGTGGCATCTGATAGCGGCGTCTCAATGCTGATTCGCTATACCGGCCGGTCAACATGTGCCAGTCGAGGATTCCGGCCATCCAGTCCTGCAGTCCCACGACGTAGGCGTCCAGCGCCTCGCGGGCATCCGCCGCCAGGTTGAAGTCGTCTACCAGGACGGGCAACTCCGTAGCGATGATGCGCTCGAACTGCAACATGCGCGAAGTCATCAGGTCGTTGACGACCGAGACCGCTTGCTCGCGATCTATGTCGAGAAACTTCTGCACGACCAGCACAGAGTTGTGGACCTCACCTTCAAACTCGATCTCCTTCTGGTAGGAGAAGATATCGTTGGTAAAGCAGGCGTAGTCACTGGCCGAGTTCTCCAACCCACGCATCGATCGCGTGCGGAAAATCTCGGGCGGGATCTCCCCGGTCCGGGTGATACGCGCCAGGCTCATCGTCATATCGGAGCCGAACGTCTGGCGCCGCATCTCGACGTAGTCGACTGGATCGGGAATCCGATGCTGGATGTGGTTTGCGAGCTCCCACAGCCAGCTTGTCGTCATGTTCTCGACGCATTGCCGGAACTGACGCCGCTGACCGATGGTCATCGGCGACGCCGTGCGGACCCACAGGTCGGCCAGGCCTGCTTCGACCGCGTTGGCCGGCGGTGGCGTAGCCGCGCAATCCAGTGGCATGAAGATCGGCAGCCTCGCGTTGAATATCTTAGCGCCGGCCATGTCCCGGGTCGTCCCGAAGACCGCCGGGAAGTAGTCGTCGCCGTAGGTTCCCCAGGTCAGCCATACCGAGGACACCTCGAGTTCAGGACCCGATGCGTCCGGATGAATCTTCGCCGCGCAGACAGCGAAATCAAACGACGCGAGGTTTTTTTCATCCCAGATTCCGATACCATCGGGGAGAGACTCGAGCATTCCCATCTGCCGCGCCCAATCAATGCAATGCTGGCGCGATCGCTCGAGATAGGGGTTAATCCGGGCGGTGTACGGCATGTAGAATTCGGGCAGGGTACTGGGTCCCACTGTTTCGTACGGCATATGCGCGAAGCTTTTGAGTCTCTGTAGACCTACGGCGCCAGGTGAGAGCTTGATCTGTGCTGCCGAGGTGCCCAAGCCGGTGGGTCCGCCGAGCAGCCGCTCCAATACTGATGGTTCACGATTCGCATTTTCGTTCATATAGCGACTTGAGCACATGTGCCACTCATGGCCACCCGATTGCCAATCCTGCAGGCCCTTCACATACAGCAGGGCACTCTCCCGCTCCGGGAGGTTCAGACCGAACTCCTCGAACAGAGCGGGTAGCTCGGTCAGCGCCGTGTTCTCGAACTGTTGTAGGCGAGAGGTCAGGATATCGTTGGTCAGATTAGCAGCGCGCTGCGGGCTGACGTCGAAAAATCGCTCGAGTACCAGGACGCAGTTGTTGATCTCATTTTCTTGCTGGGTTTCGCGCTGGTAGGAGAAGATGTCGTTGCGCAGGTGCACGCCGTCGGCGAAGCTGTCCTTCAGGACACGCATCGGCCGGCTGTCCGCGATCCTGACCGGTACCTCGACGAATGCGGCATGCTCCACGAGGTCGGCAGACCATGGAGCGCCACCGACCTTGCGGCGCATCTCGATGTATTCAATCGGGTTCGGGAGGCGGCTACCGCTGATATTCGATAGCTCCCACGTCGACTCGTACAGGAGGTTCCTCGTGCTCTCGAAGAACCTCCGTCGCCATTCCATCGACCTCATCGGAACGGTACGTGCCCACAGATCGATCAGTCCACGCTCAACCGGATTGGTCGGCTCCGGTGGGCAGTTGGTGAGATCGATCGGCATGAACGCAGGGAGCCCGTCTAGGTATTCCTTCGCTCCTGCCTGATCGTGGCTGCGTTTGTAGACTTCTAGAAAATGATCATCGAAGTAAAATACCCAAACGTACCAGTCGGTCACCAAATCGAGCTCGTGGCTCGGCGCGTCGGGATGAGTATACGCGCAGAGTAAGGCGAAATCCATGGAGTCGAACTTGACCTCGTCCCAGATGTCTGCTCCTGGCTCCCCTGCGACGTTGTTTCCTGTATTGTTTCTTGGGGCGTTCAGCATTCCCATCTCCCGCGCCCACGCCTTGGTGTGCATGCGGGCCATGTCCAAGTGAGGGTTCAACCGCGCCGGGTGCGGCAGATAGAAGTCCGGCAGCTCATAGGGTTGCATGACTTGCCCTCAGTTTGATGTCCGGATTGAGTGCGCTATTTGGATTTTTTCGACGATCCCGAGGGTGGCGACGGCTCAGTAGCAGGTTTCGCCGACTCCGTGGACGCAGACGGCTGCGGAGTAACAGGTGCCGGCAAGTCGTCGAAACGCGATATCTCGACGTTTTCGAGGATGCCGATCGCATCGGGAACCATGATGGCCGCCGAATAGTAGGCGCTGACCAGGTAGGATATGATTGCCTTGTCATCGATGCCCATGAAGCGGACGTTCAGTCCGGGCTGGACCTCGTCGGGAAGACCAGTCTGGTGCAGACCGATTACGCCCTGCTTCTCCAAGCCGGTGCGCATCAGCAAAATGGAGCTGGTCTGGTAGCCGGTGACCGGGATCTTACTGCAGGGAAGAAGTGGTATACCACGCCAAGCCGGCATCATGTGACCGTTGATGTCGATGCTGTGCGGGTAGATACCTCGGTGGTTACATTCCCGACCGAACGCGGCGATGGTTCGGGGATGAGCCAGGAAAACATCTGGATCCTTCCATACCGTGGCCAGCAGCTCGTCGAGATCGTCGGGCGTCGGTGGCCCGGTGCGGGTGCTGATCCGCTGCGAAAACTCGGTCTGGTGTAGCAGCCCGAAGTCTGTGTTGTTCATCAACTGGTCTTCTTGGGTTTCCCGCAGAGCCTCGATGGTCAGCCGCAGCTGCTCCTCGACCTGGTTCATTGGGTTGTTGAACAGATCCGCCACCCGGGTGTGCACTCGAAGCGGGGCCTGGGCCACGCTGAGCTGATACTCCCTGGGGTGGAGATCGTAATCGACAAACGTTCCATCCATTGGGTGTTCCTGACGATGGCCCGCGTCCAGCTTGATCGCGGCCTCACCATGTTCGTTCTGGGGCTGGTTGAGAGTGGCCCGGTACCGGTTGATACTTTCCCGCAAGGGATCATTTTGATCACATACTCGTTGGAATGCCTGCTCGGACAGCGCTAGCACCTTGCACGCCGTCACCGCTTTGACTGTGTAGGTCCAGGTGTCGCCGCCCTGGATGACCAGCTCGCGATCGCCGAAATAGCCGCCGTCGGAGAGGGTCTCCAACACTGTCGGTTCACCGTACTTACCAGGACCGATCTTGTTGAGCTTGCCATGGGCGATGATGAACAGCTGGTTAGCGTTGTCACCCTTCTGCACGACTACGCCGCCCGGCGGGACATCTTGTAGCTCGAACTGGTTTGCTATCTCCTCCAGTACGCCCGGATAATCAGTGAAATTCCGCAGCATCGGCAGCTCGCGCAGTTCAGCGGGGATGACGTGGATCGATTCGTCACCGTTCATCACGAACTCTATCCGACCATCGCCGACCGTGTAGTTCGCCCGGCGGTTCACCCGGAAAGTTCCGCCCGCAGCCTCCACCCATGGCAGCACCCGTAGCAACCAGCGCGACGTGATCTCTTGCATCTGCGGCTGGGACTTGGTCGTCGTCGCCAGATTGCGGGCGGCATCCGTAGCCAAACTCAACTGCGGCCGTTGACCATTCTGCGATCGCTGACCGTTCACACCCGACTCCACCTGCGTCGACTCAGTCACGCCACACACCACCGATCTTTATCCGTATCGATACCCACAGCGGGGTCATCATTGACAGTCATTAGTGTCATGGTCACGACATACTCTAGGGATCGCCGCACGAAGCGACATCCGTAGAAACTACGGACCGGAATACGGAACCGTGTCCCGGAAACCTGTTCGGCCGTATAGCCGGGTCCGTAGAAACTACGGACCCGGCGTGAACCCGAACTCCGCGGCGCGGCGCACCAGCTGTTGCTTGCAGGTGACTCCGAGCTTGCGGTAGCCGCGGGCGAGGTGGGTTTCGACGGTGCGCACACCGATGTACA
>JAICHZ010000133.1 GCA_025924655.1 Pseudonocardiaceae bacterium
AGCCACCGTGACATTGATCGTCTCCGCCCCGGTCCCATCGATCGCAACGAGCTGAACAACAAACAGCGGTCGCCCCGTACCCTTCTCCGTCCGCTGAACACCAGCCTGATCCGTCTTCGGCGCAAACGGCCGACCAGTCGTAAACTGAATCTCACGTGTGTCCACCAACAACCTCATGACACAAACTCCCTTCACGGAGTCCTAGTAGTGATTGGCACCCCTGGTGGGTGCACACCACAAGGGAACCAATAACCAGCGGATGGCGTCACCATCCCTTGCCTAGGTCCCCTCCGCTTCGTTGCGGGCACGACACTTGCGTCCACGCAATCCGCCTTGACCCACGCAAGTGCCACCGAGTATTCTGTTAGTCGTGAAGTATTTCGTCTTGAAGCAGGGGGCACCGTGCCTGTAACGCCTAGATCCCTCGCGCACATTGCCGCGGACTCAGGGTTCAGCATGTCTGACGTAGCATTCTTGGCTGGTCTGGACGAGAGCACTGTGTGCCGCCTATGGGACGAGCCGGATTGGCTGGGCAGGATTAAGGGACGATCGCTACAAGCTCTCATAGGCGTTCTACCGGGTATTGCTGAGTACGTGTTCGCTTATCCGCTAGCGAGCCGTCGCAGCGAACTTGTTGACGAGCTCAGCCAAGCCGGCCTAGAGGTGAACCGTTCATCGTATCGCCAACTCGTCCGAGAAGACGGCGTTCCGGAACAATACCTTGGCAATGCCCTTAGTGCAGCTCTCCAAATCGTTCGGTCTGATACGCGAAACGCCGCAGCCTACCTTGTACGGTTCTGGGGTCGCGAACAAGATTACGCACTTAGCTTCCTCTTTGCGCCTCCGAGCAGTAAAGGCCTGTTGGTGGACGTAGAGCCCTTGCTAAATGCTTCGCGTGACGTGATCACCACACTCGGAAAGTATAAGACGTCCTTCCATGCCATAGTTGCTCACGCCACATTAATGCATCATGTCGCAAAGGCCAAAGGCGAATTGCTGACAGAACTTGCACCCTCCGCTATCGAACGGCACACTGCTCTCACCTATCGAAGTGCAATGATGGGCCTCATACTCCAGTCAAATGACCGCCAAGTCGCTAGCGACTACGGGCGCACAGTGACGCAAAATCCCCTGCTGTCGATGGTTGAAGGATGGGCTTTCCCCACTTATACGCATGACGCCAAACCAACACCCGATTTTCTCTACCTCCGTCACTTCTTCTACGCCACACAGCTAATGAAGTCTTATGGGAGATCGACCACTATAATGACGCGTACCTTTACTACTTGCTCGAAACCGGGATTCCTAGGGTTATTCAGCGTGATCAAACATTTGGGCTGCGCGTTCACGACCTAGCCACCCGCCTTAAGCGCCGCCTCGAAACGTGCAAAGATCCAGTTACGGTCACCGCTTGCGAAAGATTTCTAACCAAACTCCGCGTCGATCCTGCGGACAACAAGGGAGACCTACTTGACCAGCCCTGGTGACACGACATCTGAAGGTAGCTACACCGAAAATGCGAATTTTTGGGTCAAAATTATACGGGATCACCTCGATCGTTACCGATCTGAACTTACAGATCGTGCGGTATTGGAGGCCGTCGGTCCGACCGATGGCCTCACAGTTTTAGATGCTGGATGCGGCGAAGGTTACCTGTCCAGGATATTCGCACAAAACGGAGCAGACGCGATCGGTGTCGATGCCTGCGCAGACCTCGTAAAGTCGGCCCAGGAGCTTGCGACAGACGCGGGCCTACCCATCGACTATCATGTCGGAACAGTCGATAACCTGCCCATCCGTGATGGCCAATGCGATATAGTCGTCTGCAACCATCTGGTCAATGATCTCCGTGATATAGCAACCCCATTTCGCGAATTTGCACGAGTGACTCGTGAAGGGGGCCGCATGGTGATACTCATGCTGCACCCGTGCTTTTACGGTGCCCATACGGAGCGCTCCATCAACCACAGGTACCCAACACCCGACGAGTACTTCCGCCTTCGGACGATCGAGCAACAGTTCAAAGTTGCTGGAATCACGTCGCCCGCGAAAGTCGCGATGTGGTTCCGACCTCTCGAAGACTACGTGGCACAGCTACACGAATCTGGGTTTTACATCACCTCGCTCAGCGAGCCACACCCCCCGGCCGCCCAGTTAGCGGCAGACTCATGGTGGCATGAGAACTTCGTGCGACCACTGTTCATGCTCATTGCCGCAACGAAAGGTCCGAAGGCTCTCCCTGGGTCAGTGGGTGACACTGCCTAGGTTTCCGGTCTGCTGGCGTCCACGTAGAGCTTGCGTCGGCGGACATCCGTCCGACTAGTATCGTGGCCCTGTTTGTCGGGGATGCGGATTTTGATGAACCCTGCGGGCTGTGAGGACTTTCTATACGTCTTCAAGCCGGGCCGACACGGCCCGGACGCGCCGCCGCTGCATCCGGCTATGCGCTCGCTCCCGCTCTGCTCCGCGAGCGCGCCGGGCGGCTCGCGCGCGACACAGAGTTGTGCACGGTGGTTGCGTCCGGGAGGAGGAGCCGCGCATTGTGCGGAGCCGCCCCCCAGCGTCAAGCCCGCTGCGCGTCCCGATCCGCCCGGCCCCTCCGCCAACCGATAGTTGGGCAGTGATCGTAACCGAGGCAGTGGGTCATGTTCGGAGGGGCCGGGCGGATCGGAAGTAAACGACTTGACCCCGGGGCCCCTACGACTCCTCGGCCGGCGTTGCCGGCAGGCCAGGGGCCTGCCGGGGATGCACGCGCCTCCCCCTCCCTCCATACCGAATCACAAGTCGATCTGCCGGCTACGGCTGGGGTATTGTTATTTCATGGCTAGTTCGAAGTGCGCTATTCACGCATTGTGCCAAGTTGTTTCGCGGAGTAGTTCACTACCCTAACAGTTAGGACTAACGATGGCTCTCGCGCAGAACGCAAATCCACAGGATCCAGGCAATGGTATTCAGGGCACCAAAATAGCAGTAATCGCGACCCTGCTCGCTAGTCTTATAGGTGGTCTATTCGGCTTTGGAGGGAGCTTGTTAATTTTTTTTAGTTCGGAAAAGGCCTTGCAGGAAGCTCGCGGTCAACATATTGACGATGTCCGACGGGAAATTTATGTGGATCTAGTTATTGACGCCGCTAAGCTTCAAAGTGCTTTATATCACCTGTCAAACCTCGCAATCATCGCCGGGCGAACCCTAAACGACAATGATTGCAAGACCACTGCCGATCTATTCACAGCAAAAAATGCGAGCGTGGATCGCGTATATATGATCTCTTCGGACGACGTGAACAAAGCGGCGTACCTCGTCGGTAAAGCTCTGGACGATTGGTGGGCTTCAGTGTGCGCCCCAGACTCACCGTATACGAAAGAAATGCGCAACACGTCCACGACTTCCGTCGACGATGCACTATACACCTTCCGCACAACTGCAAAGACAACTCTAGCTAAATAAGCGGGGATTAACCTCGGCTTAACTGCGATTGCCGCAGGGTGCCAGAATGCCCGCTTCAGGCGTACCACGGAAAGCAGCCTCCTCAGCGATGATCACGTACCTACCGCCGCGACGGCAGGTACGTGGGTCGAGGCCATAGCGGCCACAGCCGTGGACCTGCGTGGACACGGGCACGTCCAATGACATGCGGACCTCCAACTGATCAACAGCGTTACTTCCGTTCTACTTCCGCCAAACCACCCGACCTGACCGCCTGCTACAAGCATCAACCAGCGGTCACCGTCCGTAGTGTCTGCAGGTAACCGGGAGTATCGCGGACCATCAGGTGACGATCCGGCTGATCGATCTCGAAACAGCGGGTTCGGGGTTCGAGTCCCTGGCGGCGCACCATCGCAGCAGGTCAGAGAGTTGTCCCTGACCTCTGCTACTCTCCCGGAAGATCAAACCTGTCGAAAACCCGACGGAAATCCTATTCGGGAGTGAACCTCATGGCCCGTCCACCACTCGCGCTCGGGCATCACGGGTCAGTAAAGGTCACCCGTGAAGGTAGTCAGTGGGTTGCCCGCTGCAGGGTCCGTGACCTCGATGGGGTGACTCGCCGCGTTGAACGGTGGGGACCGTCGCGGACCGCGGCGCAGCGCGCCCTGCAAGACGAGCTGCGCCAGCGCCGCGGCGAGTGCACCCATCTGCTGCGGTCCAATTCCCGGTTCTGTGATGCCGCGGCCGTGTGGATGGCGAAAGTCGCCGAACGGCGTGAGGACTCCACCGCCGACACCTATCGGCACTCTCGAAGGTCT
Source organism: Pseudonocardiaceae bacterium (assembly GCA_025924655.1). Classification (GTDB taxonomy): domain Bacteria; phylum Actinomycetota; class Actinomycetes; order Mycobacteriales; family Pseudonocardiaceae. The sequence continues at coordinate 4,245 of JAICHZ010000133.1, forward strand.
GGTCCTGCCCCAGCTTGGGGGATTGCGCCTGTACGAGTGTGACGTCGCTCAGATCGACGCCTTTTTCACGCGGCTAGAGAAGGCTCGGCGCATCATCGAGCACGAGGACGGCTCCGCCACCGAGAAGGTCCGGTATGCGGCGAACACTCGCCGCACTATCCGTGCGATCGTCACCGGCGTCATGCAGCAGGCCGTGCTCCATCAGGCTGTCGCCTCCAGCCCGGTCCGCGAGCTGGAACGCATCGAGTCCCCCAAGGGGAACCGCAAGGCTCCGCCTCGCGGTCTGACCGCCGAGGAGCGACACCGGCTCCTCGCCTGCGTCGATGCGGACAAGGTCGCAGTCGGCGCGGACCTGCCGGACCTGATCCGCTTCGCGATCGGATCGGGCCTGCGTGTCGGAGAGTTATGCGCGGTGCGCTGGATGGACCTGAACCTTGACGGCATCCCGGTGGTCACCCAGGACGACATGCGCTTAGTGCCTGTGGTGGCGGTTCGGCAGAACGTCTACCCGGTCAAGGGCAAGGGGCTGGCCGTCCACGGCGGCAAGACAGCCACCGCGCTGCGGATCGTGCCGCTGCCGGAGCTGGTCACCACCCGATTGCGAGCGCGACGTCACGGCGACGAGAACCCAGAATGGCCGGTGTTTGCTGCAGCCGGCCGAGACGGACAGCCCACCTATCGGTGGCCGTCGAACGTGCGGCGCAGCGTGCGGGCGGTGCGCGAGCAAGTGGGCCTGGGGTGGATGACACCGCACACGTGGCGGCGCACCTACGCGACCATCCTCGACGATGAAATGAGTCTGACCGACCGAGCCAAGGCCGACCTGATGGGCCAGGCGAAGTTCTTCAAAGACACCTACGTAAGCCGTGGCGAGCTGCACCCCGATGCTGCTGTGTTCCTCGACGCGGCGCTGCGCTGAGCGCCCGATCTCTGTTAGCACCGGAGACGGGGACAGGGCGGCATCTGACTTCCCAGCGCGGCCGAATGCCGGGCGATGGATAGCCTCCCGGGTCAGCAACCTATGGCGTGGCGACCGTGACCTGGATGGTCCGCACGACCGATCTGCAAGACGAACCGACGCTAGCTGTCAACAGCAGCCCAATCCTGACTCCCTGTCGACATCTGAATATTGACATATTGACCGAATGCAGCGGCGAAGACACCGCCACCTACGCCCATCCTCGACGCGGCCCGCCACCATCACCATCCGCCGGCACACCGCCACGCCGCGGTGTCCCAGCGCGGCTCGCAGCCCCCAGCCGGCATCGAGGACTTGGCGCTAAATTCACTGCTACCATCTTTTCCGGGAGTGCAAATGGAGGCATAACCATGACCGTGCTGCGACCGGCAGGTGAGGGGACCAGCCTTCCCCTAACAGGATATTCCGTGTTACGAAACGTCATCCCACCGCAGCCGCCACCGGATGTCCCGCCGGGGTGGGAGTTGTTGCCTCCCGATTTCGTTGGAGTGGGAACGATGAAATCGGGCACCAGCTGGTGGTGGTCAATACTGGCAAGTCATCCAGATGTCGCATCCCCACGCGGCTCGTCGAGCGCAACCGGACCACCCGGTAGTCTAAATGTGCGACCGTACGGGTCGAAAGAGGTTCATTTTTTCGACCATTACGGCCGGGTCGAAGATGTCGATCCAGTGCTATATTATCGCTACTTTCCGCGGCCTTCCGGCAGCATCACCGGAGAATGGACGCCGCGGTATATGTATGACTTCTGGACGCCACCGATGCTGCGAATGGTAGCCCCTAACGCCAAACTCTTAGTCCTGCTTCGTGACCCATTAGAGCGGTTCATTTCCGCGTTAGCCCACCATTTGAAATGGGGGGACGATCTCGATGCCATATCCATGGACCATCAGTTCAGGAGAGGTCTGTACTGGCAACAAATACAGGCTCTTATGACCTATTTTGACCGGGATCAGGTGCTAGTCCTGCAGTACGAGTGGTGCGTTATCGACGTCGCGCAAGAAGCCAGGCGCACGTTCGAGTTTTTAGGTATAGATCCGGACAAATGGAAGCTCTCGCAGGAGTGGACCCGCCGCGTAGGGCCCAAGCATCCCAAGCCTATCCTCAATCAGGCTACACGCGACGCTCTGCGTCGCGCCTACGAACCAGACCTAAGCCGATTGTTAACGGAGTTTCCGAAGCTGGACGGGTCGCTTTGGCCAAGCTCAATCGGTAGCTATGACAGTAGGAGTAGGTGATCGATGACGAGCTGGAACCGACTGTCCGCTACGGCGTGGTCGGACCACAACGATTTCTGTTATCCAGGATCGCATTACTGCACTGACGGCAAGTATCGTCGCCGATTGATCGGAAACAGATGGTCAGACGCGGAGACCGAGGTGTGAAACTGCATCAACCGCGCTTTGTTCTATTTCGGTCTGTCGTACGGAGTGGGGGTGATTGGCATGGCTACGACGACCGTGTATGACGCGAGGTACCGGCCGCTGGGTGTGCTGGTGGTCGGTATGCACCGCAGCGGTACCTCGATGGTTACGCGCGCGGTCAACCTGCTGGGCCTCCCCACCTGCCTGAAGTCCGATCTCGTCCCCGCCAGCCCGAGCAATGAGCGCGGTCATTGGGAAAGCAGCTCTCTGGCTGCCTTCAACAACTGCATCCTACGGCAGCTCGGGCGAAGCTCAGTGTGCCCGCCAGCCCTGGGTGTGTGGGCGGAGGGACCGGAAATAGCCGGCCTGTCGACCGCCTCGGCACGGCGGTTGCTAGACGAGGCCCATCCCACGCCGCAGTGGGTGTGGAAGGACCCACGTACTTGCGTGACCCTGCCCTTCTGGCTGGCGGCGCTGCACGACATTCCGCTGGTTCTCGTCATGGCGGTTCGCCACCCCTTGGAAGTCGCCGAATCACTGCACCGGCGTGACGGTCTCCCACACCACACGGCAATGTGCCTGTGGGAGCGGTACGTCCGCCACGCGTTCAAGGCGGCCGCCGGGCTTCCGGTGCTCGTCACGCATTACGACCGGATGCTGTCCGATCCGGACGCCTGGGTGCGGCAAGCTGCCGATCTCCTCTGCGTGCATGGCGCCCGCATGAGATCCCTGGTGTCGGCCCGCGACGGGATCCGCGGGCATCTCCATGTAGGACTACGCCACCACCATGCGACAACGACCATTGCGGCAGGAGCGTCGAAGCATGGATACGGATGGCGTTCGATCTACGCTATGCTGCAGGAACTGAACGGGCCGATCGAGCGATTTGAGCCTCCGCGCCTGCCGACAGAGGATCCCGACGTCGAAGAGGAGCTGCTGACCTTCAGTCGTTCGCGGCGGAAAGCTTGACCGGTCGAGAATTGCAGGCCAGCCACGAAACCATCACCGACTCAGTGCACTGGATTATTATTAGAGGGTCTGATGGGAAAGTCGAGTTCTATGTCGGTGCCGAACTGATGGCCGTGGCGCCGCCGAGCATCGGCGTGGTGCTGCCGGTCTGGGACGACTACACCGACGATCGGCTGCACGACGCCGTCCGGAGCCTCCGGCAGCAGGATGCGGCTGCCGAAATAATCTTGGTGGACAACGCCTCGCGCATCGGCATACCCCTTCTGCCGGGCACCCGCTTGGTCGGCAGCGCGCGCCGCCTCACGCTCGGCGCCTCGCGAAACTTGGGGCTCGCTGCGGTCACCAGTCCATATGTGATGTTCTGGGACGCCGATGATGTCATGCTGCCCGGGACGCTCGCCCACCTCCTGTCGCTGTTGGATGGCGATGAGCGGGCCGTGGCCGCGGCCTCAGCGCTGCAGCATCCCCCGTCGGGCAAGCGCTATCCCTTCCCTCCCCGCTGGGCTTACCGACTGGCGCGCCGGCCGCGTTTGTTCGCGCTCTTCAATACCATCCGCCCACTGTGCCCCGGCGCAGGTAGCGTGCTGATGCGCACCGATCAGGTACGAGCATGCGGCGGATACGACGATGCGGACCACGGCGAGGACTGGGCCTTGATGAGCGCTCTCCTCTTCCGCGGGCCGATCCTGTTGACCAGCCACCTGGGACGTGCCTACCTTGCGCATCCGACCTCCCTCAGCTCTGTACACCGCTCCCTGTCCGCCGTCTGGGCACGCCGAGGCCGGGTCCGTCGCCGTCTACGGTCCGACCCGCAGGTCCCGGCCGGTTGGAAACGCTGCATGCCGCTCGTCGTTGCGCTGCAGGCCGCTGACGTCCTGATATTCCGGATCGTGCGGCAGCTCGGCCAACGGATCACCGTACCTGTCACCGCCGATGTTGTCGCCAAACCCACCAACTTCCAGGAGTTCGACAGCTTCGCGGAGGAGTATCACCTCTTGCACGAGATGGCCGGCGACCCCTTCGACAGGTGGCTCGATGGAATCCTGCCGATAGGTGGGAAACGCGCTCTGGACGTCGGATGCGGGACGGGCCGCCACGCCGTGCTGCTGGCCGACCGCTTCTCGCTCGTCGATGCCGTCGATATTTCCGAACCGATGATCCGGATCGCCTCCGAATGCCGATCCCGGCCCAACATTCGCTACCGGCACGGTGACGTTTCGACGCTCCTCGACGATGCGAAATACGACCTCATACTCAGTGTGTTCGCGATGCACCATGTCGACGACCTCACAGCGACACTGGGAAGAATCCGTCAGCTGATAACTCCCGGAGGGCTGGTCGTTCTGGTCGACGGCGTGTGGGAAGGGGCGCCGCCGTCGCGACGAAGCCTCTACGTCGCGGAGCTCCGCGGGTTGGTTCCGGCGCTGGTCCGCCGCGGCCCACGCGCCGCGTTGACGATCTTCAGGCTGCGCACGGGAAGCTGGCTGGAACATCGGGCCTCAGACGAGTTCCTGACCCGGCCCGGTTTCGAGCGTACGTACGGCGCGATCTTCCCCGGTGCCCTGTTCCGAGCGGCCCCGCAAGGCTACGCCATAGTATGGCGCGCACCCCGGGCGCGATGACCGAATACCGATGACCAGTCCCGAATGCCATCAGGTGGGTGTAGAGCAGATGCCGGTCGTCAAGAGATTCTGCAGGGACTTCCTGGTCTCCGCGCGCTTAGTCGGACAGAACTGCGATTCCGAGCAGGGCCGTTCCCCTACATGCGCTTGCTCAAGGGCGGGTACACGACTCTGGAGGCTGTGGACGCCGCCGTGAACTTCCTCGATCTCGCCCCGTGCGACGTCCACTATGCGGAGCCGACGCCGCGGTACGACAGCTGGCGCTGGCGGAACGGCGAGCTGGCGTCATCCCCGCCGCCACGCCCGATGGTCGTCCAGACGCGGATCCAAGTCTTCGATACAAGTGACGACGCCACGGAGCCAAGTTCCTGGAGCTGCATGTTGTGGTTATGCCCTCCCTGGGGCTCCTACAGCACCGCTGGGATCGGCCAGTTCTTCCACCAACTGGCGGCGTCGTGTTGATCGTGGAAGGAGGCCACCGGCTACGCGGGGAGGTCCGCGTACCTGGCTTCAAGCACGCCTTGGTGACCGTGGTC
>JAICHZ010000134.1 GCA_025924655.1 Pseudonocardiaceae bacterium
AGGCAGTGATCATCCAGCAGACCGACGTGCCCGCGTTTCGTCCGGGCACACTGTTTCGCGAAGTGGTCAGTGGAACTCGAGCCTTGCCGCAGGAGGGCACGACCATCACGGCTGCCGCTGCGAACCAAGCGCAACCGGAGATGATCCCAGCAGCGCCGACCAGCGTGCCGACGACCACCGCCGTCCGCCGCCCGGCCAGCAGGGTCACCGCGGCCGCGCATCTGACCGCAGTGCGCCTGCCCACCACCAAGTCACCCAAGACTAAGAAGGCGGCAAAGGCCGCAAAGGGTGAGCCCAAGGCAAGCTCGAAGGTCGCCACTAAGACTGTCGCCGCTAAAACTAAGGGCAGCGCGAAGAGCCCTGCCAAAGGCAGCGAGAAGAAGGCCGGTAAGAAGTCCGTTGCCAAGAAATCCGCTACTAAAAAGTGAGCCGTCAGTCCACCGCGTCGCCGTAGTAGTCGGCGGCCTGCAGGATCAACGGTGCCGATGATCCACCGCCGAAGAACAAACCCCAGTAACTGCCCTTCGAGGTTCGCACGTCGGGCAGTTGAAGCTGCGCCTGCTTGGCCACCAGGGTGGCGACCAGGTCGGGAATCACCTCGCCCTGGCTGCACACGGCGGCGGTACCGCCAGGCTCGGCCGCGATCTCGATTAGCCTGTCCAGCGCGGCCGCCGGATCGGCCACATAACCGTCCTCGGACAGTACGGGTTCATCGATGATGGGTACTCCGAGATCCGCGCCGAGACCTTCGACGGTCTGACGGCATCGCAGCGGTGGGGCAGAGTAGATCCGCTGCGCGCCGAAAAGCGGCAGTAATGTTCGCAGACGTTCGGCTTGCCGATGGCCCGCGGTGGTCAGCGGACGCAGGTCATCGTCACCCTGCCAGCGCTCGCTCTTGCCCGCCTTGGCATGCCGAACCAGCAGCACGGCGTGGGTGATGGCAGTCGCGCCGTCGAGGCCGGCGAGCAGCGTCCGATCGTGCTGGTGGCTCAGCGCATCGACTGCTTTCGCAAGGGACAGCCAGCGCAGCTCGTCGACCTCCTCGCTGGGCATAAAGCTGCCGCCGGTGGGCCGGGCCGCCCAGTAGTGCACCACCTTCTCGCCTTCGGGCACCTGATAACACGTCGTGCCCAACCTCGGGCCGAGCGTGACCGTCTGGCCGGTTTCCTCGGCCACCTCGCGGACCGCGGTGACCGGCAGCAGCTCACCGGAGTGCCCCTTGCCCTTGGGCAGCGACCAGTCGTCATAGCGCGGCCGGTGTATCACCGCTACCTCGACGTCGCCCGAGGGCGACCGCCGCCATACAGCAGCGCCAGCGGCGATGAGGGCGGGCACAGCTCAGCCACCCTTGCGGTGCCGAAGGATCTCCTGCACCTGATGGTCGCGGACGGTGGATTCGGCACTCGGCGATGGGCTCCATGAGCCGCCCTCCTCCAGCACCCAGCATCGCGTCACCGGGTCCAGGGCGGAGCTGAGCATCGCGTCCAGCTCAGCGGTCACGGCGGGGTCGGTCACCCGCACCAGCACCTCCACCCGGCGGTCGAGGTTGCGGTGCATCATGTCGGCGCTGCCGATCCAGTGTTCGCCCGCACCCTGGAAATGAAAAACCCGCGAGTGTTCCAGGAAGCGGCCCAGAATCGAGCGCACGCAGATATTCTCCGACAGGCCAGGGCGTCCAGGGATGAGCCCGCAGATGCCGCGGACCACGACGTCGACACAGACCCCTGCCAGCGCCGCCCGGTACAGCGCATCGATCACCTGCTCGTCGACCAGAGAGTTGACCTTGATCCGGATCCCCGCCGGGCGCCCCGCCCGGTGGTGGGCGACCTCGCCCAGAACCCGTTCCACAATTCCGCGCCGGATTCCGTAGGGCGCCACCAGCAAGCTGCGGTAGGAGGTCTGCCGCGCGTAGCCGGTCAACGAGTTGAACAGATCGGTAAGGTCGGCGCCGACCGCCGGCTCGGCGGTGAACAACCCGATGTCCTCATAGAGCCGGGCGGTCTTCGGGTTGTAGTTGCCAGTGCCGATATGGCAGTACCTGCGGATCGTCGAGCTCTCCTGGCGCACCACCAGCGACGTCTTACAGTGCGTCTTGAGCCCCATCAGCCCGTAGACCACGTGCACCCCGGCGCGTTCCAGCGCCCTGGCCCATCTGATGTTGGCCTGCTCGTCGAATCGTGCCTTGAGTTCCACCAGCGCGACGACCTGCTTGCCAGCCTCTGCAGCGTCGATCAGCGCGTCGACGATAGGGGAGTCACCGGATGTTCGGTAAAGCGTCTGCTTGATTGCCAGTACCTGCGGATCTACGGCGGCCTGCTCGATGAACCGCTGCACACTGGTGGAGAACGAGTCGTAGGGATGGTGCACCAGCACGTCACCGTCACGCAGGGTGGCGAACACATCCTTGGGGCTCTCCCCCTCGCCGAAGGCCGGGTGCGTCACAGGGACGAACGGCTCGTCCTTCAACTCCGGAACGGGCAGCGCGTGGAGCTGCCACAGGCAGGACAGATCCAGCAGGCCGGGCACCTCGACCACGTCGTGCGGATCGACCTCGAGCTCGCGCAGCAACAGCTCCAGCACGTGCTCGCTCATCCGCTCGGCTACCTCCAGACGCACCGGTGGGCCGAAGCGACGTCGCGCCAGCTCCCGTTCCATCGCCTGTAGCAGGTCCTCGTCGCGGTCCTCCTCGACCTCGAAGTCAGCGTTGCGAGTGACCCGGAAGATGTGCCAGTCGACCACTTCCATGCCGGCGAACAATTCTCCGAGATGAGCCCCGATCAGCTCCTCCAGCGGCAGGAAGGTTGCACGCGCTGATCCGCGGTCGCTTTCCACCCGGACCAGCCGGGGCACGTTGTTGGGCACCTTGACCCGGGCAAAGCGCTCGAGGTGGCTGTCCGGGTCTCGAACCATCACGGCCAGGTTCACCGACAGGTTGGAGATGTAGGGGAATGGGTGGGCCGGGTCCACCGCCAGCGGGGTCAGCACCGGGAAGATGTGGTCGGAGAAGTACCCCGAGAGTCGCAGCCGCTGCTGGTCGTCAAGGTCAGACCAGGTCACGAAAGTGATGTCGTGCTTTTCCAGCTCGGGGCGTACGGAGTCGAGACAGATGCGGGCTTGGCGCTCGGTGAGCTCCCGGCTGCGCATCGAGATCTGCGCCAGCTGCTCGCGCGGGGACAGGCCGTCCGCGCTGCGCACCGCCAGCCCGGCCTCCTCACGGCGCTTGAGCCCGGCGACCCGAACCATGTAGAACTCGTCGAGGTTCGACGCGAAGATCGCGAGAAACTTGGCCCGCTCCAGCAGCGGCTGGCTGGTGTCCTCAGCCAGCGCGAGCACCCGAGCGTTGAAGTCCAGCCAGGACAGTTCCCGGTTGAGGTAGCGGTCGTCAGGCAGGTCGGTGGCCGCGGGTACCGGGGTTGCCGCTGGGGGAGCCGGCGGCACCGTCGCTAGGGCACCATCAGCAATCGATACGGCACGGGCTGCGGTCGTGAGGCCGGTGTTCTCGCCGTGCGTGCTCACTCGACCATTGTTCCGTACCGCATTGGGCGGTGGGTATCAGCGTCGCTAAATCGACTCGTTAGATGCAGTTCAGCGCAGCGCTGGTGAACTGGCCCAGTCCCAGGCCGCGCGCAATGGTGAGATCGGCGGCGGTGTCGACGTCGCACCGCAGTCCCGGCCAGAAACCAGTGAGCTCGCGCGCACCGGTGGCCCGATGTGCTGCCGCCGAGCTAGGTCCGAAGCGGGGCTCCAGGAGCTGTCCCGGTGGGGCCAGTAGCAGGGTTGTCCCGGTCTCGGTCCGATCGGTGCAGAACGCTCGGCCGCCAGTGGCCAGGGCGGCGCGGATCGCACGGTCCAGCTCCGCCGGGCGCAATGCAGGAAGGTCGGCCGGCAAGGCGCCTACCGCTGCGCTGAAGTCTGCTGCGCGGAGCACCGCGTCCCCGTACCGCAAAGCCGGGTTGAGGCCGGCGGCCGGCTCGTCGGGAATCGTGTGCACCCCGTCCTCAGCGAGGGCCGCGCAAACCGTCTCATCAGAGCAGATCGCGACCACCTGACGTACCACCGGTACCGCAGCCGCGGCGGCGATGGTATCCCGGGCGAGTGCGAGCACCAACCGGGCGTGTGCCTCCCGGGCGCCGGCCGCACCCCGCAGTCGAGTCTTGGCCCAGGCGAGGGGCTTCACCGGGACGAGCAGATCCACGTGCACGCCCCATCGTCCCGCTGGACCTTCGATCCGGCGGCAGGGAAGACTTCGGCTCAGGTAGCCAGCAACCCCTTTCGGCAATCAGACAACCAGGCGCTCAGGCGATCAGGCGATTAGGCGATTAGGTGGTCAGCGGGAGGAGGATGAGCGGACATCATGACCTTGGCGGTGCAGCGGATCGCGGTGATGGGCGCGGGCTCGTGGGGCACCACGTTCGCCAAGGTGCTCGCCGACGCCGGCCGCGACGTCGTCCTATGGGCCCGCCGGGTCGAGGTGGCCGACGCGGTTGCCCGCCGCCACGCCAACCCGGAATACCTGCCGGGGGTGACGCTGCCGTCTTCATTGCAGGCCACCGTGCGCGCGGAGGCGGCGCTCGACGGGGCGGACGCGGTGGTCTTCGCGGTACCCAGCCAGACATTGCGTGACAACCTGCGCCAGTGGCACCGGTCGATCCCGCCGCAGGCCACCCTGGTAAGCCTCGCCAAGGGTGTAGAGCTCGGCAGCCTCAAGCGGATGAGTGAGGTCGTGATCGATGTCACCGCTGTCGGGCCCGACCAGGTGGTGGTGGTGTCCGGCCCCAACCTCGCACTGGAGATCGCTGCCGAGCAGCCCACCGCGAGCGTGGTCGCCTGCATCGACCACGACCGTGCGGTCGCGGTGCAGCAAGCCTGTGGAACGCGTTATTTTCGGCCTTACACCAACACCGACGTCATCGGTTGCGAACTCGGCGGGGCGTGCAAGAACGTCATTGCGCTGGCCTGCGGGATGGCTGCCGGATTGGGATGTGGGGACAATACTCTGGCGACACTGATCACCCGAGGTTTGGCCGAGATGGGACGGCTGGGTGCCGCGCTGGGGGCTGATCCGGTGACCTTCGCGGGCCTGGCCGGACTCGGCGACCTGGTGGCCACCTGCGCCTCACCGCTATCTCGCAACCGTTCTTTCGGCTACCGGCTCGGCATCGGCGACACCCTCGAACAGGCCCAGCAGGCCACCCACGGCCAGGTGGCCGAGGGGGTGAAGTCCTGTCTGTCCATCCAGGAGCTGGCCACGCGCTGCGGCGTCGAGGTGCCCATTGCCGACGGAGTACGTCGAGTCTGCTACGACGGCCAGTCACCACGGGAAATGGCCGGCAAACTGCTTGGCCGCGCCCACAAACCGGAATGATCCCGCTCGTTGCAGGCCATGATCGCTAGTTGTGTGTCTGGGACGACAAGAAATGTCGTCCCAGACACACAAACCGTGATCACCGGTTATTGCGGGGATAGTTCGGTCATCTCATGCCATCCATCCTGCGGCACCTCGGTTTTGACGATCTCCGGCGCCTTGACGATCACGTCCGGAATCCACGCCATCGCAGCTCGGAAGTACTCTGAGTTGAGGTGCGCCTCGTCGGCCTCCTTGGACTCGAACCCTTCGACGACGATGAACTGGTGAGGATCGTCGACGTTGCGAGACCACTCGCAAAAAATGTTGCCCGCCGCATGCCGGGTGGCTTGGGTGAAGTCGTCGATCAGCGAGAGCCACTGGTGGCTGCGCTCGGCGCGGATCGTGAACTTGACCACAATGAAGATCATCGAGTTGGCTCCTTCGGCTTCGAGCGTCTGCCGGGTGCTGGCACGATCGGACGTCCCAGCGTGCCACGCCCTGTGCGCCCGTAAGCTGCGCGAAGACCGTGCGCGCCGGTTTCCCGTTCGACCAGTGCCACGGCAGTGAAAGGGACCCTGCGGGTCAGCGCTGCCGTAGCGTTGAGAGCATGTCGCGTCCCCTCGGGCTGCCGGTGGTGCGGTCCTCAGCCTTCGCCTTCGACACCGCGCATGACTACGCCGAGGTTCTGGGTGGGAGCGTCCCCGGGTACTCGTACTCGCGGATCGACAACCCGACCGCGGTCGCGTTCGCCGAAGCGGTCGCCGCGCTGGAAGCACCAGATGCCGCCGACGTCGGTGCGGAGCCGTTCGCGTCTGGGATGGCCGCCATCTCGGCTACGCTGCTCGGCCATCTCGAAGCGGGCGACGAGGTGATCGCCCCGGCAGCGTGCTACGGCGGCACCTGGTCACTGCTCACCAGATGGCTACCCCGATGGGGGATACGCCCGGTACTGATCGACGTCACCGACGCCGTCGCCGTCCGGGCTGCGGTCACCGCGCGAACTCGGATGATCTATGCGGAGACCATCGCCAACCCCACCCTGGCGGTGTCTGATCTGCCCGCCCTCGCGCAGATCGCCCATCAAGCCGGTGGCCGGCTGGTGGTGGACTCCACCTTCGCCACCCCGGTTATCTGCCGCCCGCTGGAATACGGCGCCGACCTGGTGCTGCACTCGGCGACGAAGTTCTTCGGCGGGCACGCCGACGCTACCGGTGGGGTGGTGATCGGCCGGTCAGAGCACCTCGGACCGGTCCGGGAAGCACGGATCGACCTCGGTGGGTGCCTTGCTCCGGACGAGGCATTCCTGCTGCACAGAGGGCTTCAGACGGTCGCGCTGCGGGTCGCCCGGCAGAGCGCGACCGCGGCTGTGCTGGCCGACAAGCTCGTGGGTCACCCCGCGGTGGCACGGCTGCGCTATCCCGGCCTGGCGTCGCACCCGCAGCACGGCACCGCCCGCGCACTGTTCCGCGACGGCTTGTTCGGCAGTCTGATCACCATGGACATCCGGGCCGGACGGCTTGGCGGGATGGCCTTCTGTGACGCGCTGCGCACCGTTGCGATCGCCCCCTCGCTGGGTAGCGTGCACTCCAAAGTCAGCCATGCGGCATCGACCACGCACCGTCAACTTGGCGACGCCGCACTCGCGGCGGCTGGAATATCGCCGGGCCAGGTGCGGCTATCCGTCGGGGTGGAAGATCCCGAGGAGCTGCTCGCCGATCTGCGTCAAGCACTCGACGCAGTGCTTGACGGGGATGTGGATCTGCTGGTTTGATCATTGACTGTGAGCAGCACACTTGTCCTCGTCCGGCGGTCCCCGGTGGATCTGCGCCGGGTGGCGAGTGCGCTGTGTCCCGCGCGGTGAGCTTGTCCTGCTGACCGCGTTTCCTTGACAGCCTGCCCTTTTCGGGCGGTGGCTGCTGCGCGGTCGGTCTCACCGATCTCGCGGAGGAATTTCCCTATGTATGCCGTACCCGAGCTCACCGTCCCGGATGCCGACATCGCTCGTTGGGGCAGCCCAGCCAGCCTCGCCATGGGGCTGGCCGCGCACCCGGAGCGGTGGTGGCGCCTGCTGGACTATCGCTCCGATACCCGCTGGTACCGGCTGCTCGAACGAACGGAGCAGCATGAGGTGTGGTTGCTGTCCTGGCTACCCGGCCAGGGCACCGATCTGCATGATCACGGCCCGGCGTCGGGCGCCTTCGCGATCGCGGCGGGCACGCTGACCGAACGGGTGGTCGCCGCCAAGCCAGGTCGGCCGCCGGTGGAGGTCACCCGGGCATTGAGCACCGGGCGCTGCCGCGCCTTCGGCCCGCACTACGTTCACCACGTCACCAACACCGGCACGGTCCCCGCCGTGAGCGTGCACGTCTACACCCCGGGCCTGACTGTGATGAATCGCTACCGGCTGGAGCCGTCGGGCTTGTGCCACCTCGCCGTGGAGCAGGCTGGGGTGGATTGGTGAGCCGGCCATCCGGAGCGCTCAGCGTCGATCAGATGCTGATTCAGGCGCGGTCGCAGCTGCGGCGGCTGACCCCGATGCAGGCCTATGACGCCGTTGCCGTTGGGGCGTTACTGGTGGACATCCGTCCGGGCTGGCAGCGTGCCGCCGAGGGGGAGGTGCCCGGCGCACTGCTGGTTGAGCGCAACCACCTGGAATGGCGCTTCGATCCTGAATGCGCGGCCCGGCTGCCCCAGGCCACCGGATACGACGTGCAGGTGATCGTGTTGTGCTCGGAGGGCTACACCTCCAGCCTCGCCGCAGCCGCTCTCCAAATCCTGGGCCTGCACAAAGCCACCGACGTAGTCGGCGGCTTCCGCGCCTGGAGCGCCCAAGGCTTGCCGGTAACTTCATGATCACTGGCTGGAACGCAGCTGTGCTACCGCAGTCCGTGTGGACGTCATAGCTCGCTGGCTGCTAGAGAGGCAGGCGGCGGGCGGTGCGCGACGTGCGGCGGGACGGGGGTGTTGGCGGGTAGCTGGGGGCAGGGCACGGGGTGCCCCAGTGGGTGCTCAGGGGGAGCACTCCGGCCCAGGCTTGGGCTGCTGCCACGTCCGCGGCGTCGTCGTCCGGCGGACCGGTCCTGACCTTCACCGGAATTCCGGACCGCGGTGGTGGAGCACCGGCTCGCGTTGGTGGCGTGGGCCCGCGAGCGAGCGGCCTGGGTGTTGGAAGACGACTACGACGGCGAGTTGCGCCACCACGGCGCACCGCTGCCGCTGCTGGCCAGCGTGGGACCTGACGTGGTGGTGCATCTCGGTACCGCTAGCAAGATCCTCACGCCGACGCTGGGTGTCGGGTGGCTGGCGGCACCTGATGAGGTGGTCGCCGCGGTGGGTGCGCACCGGTCGTCGACCGGGATGCGGCCGTCACCGGCCGGCCAGCGGGTGCTCACTGCGCTCGCGGTGTCCGGAGATCTGGCTCGGCACCTGCGCCGGGAACTGCTCGCCCGCCGCGACCTGCCGGGCTGCTGCTCGATGGGCTGGAGCGCTGCCATGACGGCCCGCCGGGTTGCCACGGAGTGACTCTGGGTTACGCCGCGCCGAGCACCCGATCAGAGCTCGCGGTGGCGCTACCTGGACTGACTGCCCTGCTCACGGCGTTGTGAGAGCAGCGCCGCAACCGCCGGATCACCGGGAGTAGGGTGCCGCCATGACGGATCGCAAGCTGCGCGTCGCTGTCGTCTTCGGTGGCCGCAGTAGCGAACACGCGATTTCCTGTGTGTCGGCGGGAAGCGTGCTGCGCCACCTCGACCGGACGCGGTTCGAGGTCATCCCGGTCGGTATCAGCCCGGACGGTGCCTGGGTGGTCGGTACTGATGAGCCGGCCGAGCTGACGATCCGGGACCGCCGGCTTCCCGCCGTGAACGGGGCGGCTACGGCGCTGGTCTTGCCCGGTGATCCGACCAGGCGGGAGCTGGTGCGCATCGCTGGCGGCCGGGCCGGCGAAGTTCTCTCCGGGGTGGATGTGGTGTTCCCGGTCCTGCATGGGGCGTTCGGCGAGGACGGCACGATCCAGGGGCTGCTGGAGCTGGCCGATGTGCCCTACGTCGGCTCCGGGGTGTTGGCCAGTGCGGTGGGAATGGACAAGGAGTTCGCCCGCACGCTGTTGCGCGCCCAGGGTCTGCCGGTCACCGACACCGTGGTGTTGCGTGCCGCTGACAGCACGCTTACCGCGCAGCAGCGCCAACGGCTGGGGTTGCCGGTCTTCGTCAAACCGGCCAGGGCTGGCTCATCGGTGGGCATCACCAAGGTGGTGGACTGGTCCGGGTTACCCGCGGCGATCGCCACCGCGCGCGCGGTCGATCCCAAGGTGCTCGTCG
>JAICHZ010000135.1 GCA_025924655.1 Pseudonocardiaceae bacterium
AGGATCGTCGAGATCGCCCTGGTGAACAGCCCGAACCCGGCACCCACCAGCCGGCGCACGCCGCGGCCACCGGCCCGCGCCGGCGCTGACAGCAACCGGATCATCCGCCCGTCCAGAAATGACGACAACCGCTGCGGAGCGTCCAGAAAATCCAGCGCAGACCGCGAAGGTGGCGTGTCGACCACGACGAGATCCCACTGGCGCGCCGCGACCAGCTGTCCCAGCTTCTCCATCGCCATGTACTCCTGGGTTCCGGAGAACGACGAGGAGATGGCTTGGTAAAACGGGTTGGCGATGATCAGCGCAGCCCGCTCCGGGCTGGCGTGCGCCTGCACCATCTCATCGAAGGTGCGTCGCATGTCCAGCATCATCGCGTGCAGCTGCCCGCCGGCGGCCCGGATCTTCTCGGTGGGCGCGACCAGACGAGGATTGTTGGTCAACTCTGCTAGCCCCAGCGACTGAGCGAGGCGTCGAGCCGGGTCGATGGTGAGTACCACCACCGATCGGCCTCGCTCGGCTGACCGCAGCGCGAGCGCCGCAGCCGTTGTCGTCTTGCCCACGCCCCCCGCACCGCAGCACACCACCACCCGGGTGGCGCGGTCGTCTAGCAGCGCGTCGATATTGAACGGAGTCGGCGTACTCATCGAACGCCCTGCGCGCGGAGCGCTTCGGCGAGCTCATAAATTCCGCCGAGATCCACTCCATCTCCCCCGGGTTCGGTCAGCTCGGGTAGTTCGATCAGCGGCATGCCGGCGTCGGCGAGTCTTGCCCGGGCGTGGTGCTCGGCGTCTAGCCGCAGCGCATGTTCCACGGTTTCGGCGACCAGGCCGTCTAGGACGTCCGGTTCCAGATCCAGGCCGGCAGCAAGCAACCCGGCGCGGACCCGGTCGGCATGGACTTGCCCGTTGACCGCGGCGGTCACCGACTGGGCGGGTAGCCGAGATGGCCGCGCCCGGTTGACCAGCACGGCGCCCGGACGCAGATCCGCCAGGTCCAGCTCCGCGACGGTGTCCAGGGTTTCGGCCACCGGCATGTCTTCCAGCAGGGTGACCACGTGTACCGCGGTGTCCGCGGAGTGCAGCAGCCTTACCACCCCCTTGCTCTGGTTGTGGATCGGGCCGACCTTGGCCAGGTCGGCCATTGCCCTGGTGACGTCGAGAAACCGCACCACCCGACCGGTCGGTGGGGCGTCGAGCACTACTGCGTCGTAGGTACGCACCCCCTTGGCCGCTCGGGTGGTGGCCTCTTTCACCTTGCCAGTGAGCAGGACATCGCGCAGCCCTGGCGCCAGCGTGGTGGCGAACTCGATCGCGCCCATCCGGCGCAGGGTCCGCGCCGCGAAGCCCAGGTTGTAGAACATCGTGAAGTAGTCCAGCAGGGCTTCCTCGGCGTCCACCGCCAGCGCCCGAACTTCGCCACCGCCGGGGGCGACCGCGATGCGCCGCTCCTGATAGGGCAACGGCGGGATGTCGAACAGGTGCGCGATGCCTTGCCGTCCCTCGACTTCCACCAGCAGCGTTCGGCCGCCCCCGCTGGCCAGCGCCACCGCCAACGCAGCGGCTACCGTCGTTTTGCCCGTCCCGCCTTTGCCGGTGACCACATGCAGGCGAGCCCGAACCAGCTCATCAGACCACATACCGTGAGCCTAGGCGGCTGCTCCGGCAGCTTCAGTCCACCGCCGGACGGTGACTGTCAGTTACCTCGGGGAAAGGACTATCGCAGCGTGCGTAGGTGCCACCCGCGGCAACTTTGCGCGAGAAGTTGCCGCAGGTGGCACGTCGTCAGCAGATGTGTCCACCTCTTCCAGTGGCTGCTGGGCACGATGTGACCACTGGGACGCGACTGCGGTCCGAACTCCACTCGCGAGCCGCGTGGCGGCATTCGCTAGCGTGACCGCCCATGACCACTTGGGAGTACGCGACCGTGCCGCTGTTGACCCATGCCACCAAGCAGATCCTCGACCAATGGGGAGCCGACGGCTGGGAACTGGTCACCGTGACGCCCGGGCCGACGGGGGAGCAGCTGGTGGCGTATCTCAAGCGCCCGAAGCAGTGAGCTGGTCGAGCCGGCTGACCGAGCTCGGATTGGTATTGCCGCCGGTAGCCACGCCGGCCGGGGCGTATCTGCCTGCGGTGCGCAGCGGATCTCTGGTCTTCACCGCCGGCCAGCTGCCGATGATCAATGGGGCGTTGGCGGCTACCGGAAAGCTCGGGGCCGCGATCGACCCTGCGCGAGGTCCAGAGCTGGCCCGGATCTGCGCGCTCAACGCGTTGGCCGCGGTGGACGGTCTGGTCGGGCTCGACGCGGTGGTCCAGGTGGTGAAGGTGGTGGGGTTCGTGGCCTCCGCACCCGGCTTCACCGCGCAGCCCGCCGTGGTCAACGGCGCCTCGCAGCTGCTCGGCGAGGTGTTCGGCACGGCGGGCGGGCATGCCCGCTCTGCGGTCGGCGTCGCGGAGCTACCCCTGGACGCCCCGGTCGAAGTCGAGCTGATCGTCGAAGTGTCAGCGGGCCCGGCGGGCTAGGCGTGCGGGCTCGAGGATGAGCACGCTTTTGCCTTCCAGCCGCAACCAGCCGCGCTGGGCGAAATCGGCGAGCGCCTTGTTCACCGTTTCCCGGGAGGCGCCGACCAGCTGAGCGATCTCCTCCTGGGTGAGGTCATGGGTCACGCGAAGCATGCCGGACTCCTGAGTGCCGAAGTCATGCGCGAGCTGCAGTAACGCCTTGGCCACCCGTCCCGGAACATCGGTGAAGATCAGATCGGCGAGCATGTTGTTGGTGCGGCGCAGCCGACGAGCGATCACCCGAAGCAGTTGCTCGGCGATCTCTGGCCGCTTGGTGATCCACTCCCGCAGCGCGGCGCGGTCCATGCTGACGGCATTGACCTCGGTCACCGTGGTCGCCGTCGATGTCCGTGGCCCGGGATCGAAGATCGAAAGCTCACCGAACATATCCGAAGGTCCAAAGACCGCGAGCAGGTTCTCCCGGCCGTCAGCAGACTTCCGCCCGATCTTGACCTTGCCTGACTGGATGATGTAGAGGCGGTCGCCCAGTTCGCCCTCGGCGAAGATGACGTGGGCTCGGGGGAAGCTGACCGGTTCCAGGGCGGTTCTCAGAGCGTCAACTGCCGACGGGTCGACTCCTTGGAAGATGCCGGCCGTGGCCAAAGGGTCGGTCACCGCGTTCCTCCAGCTGACCCGGGCGCCGTCACAGCGCGTGCTCCAATGCCACCAATTACGTTGGGGTGGAGTCTAAGGCCGTTGGCGGGCGCGGCGAGACGTGACTAGCCCGAATCTTGCGTGCACCAGTTCCGTTGGGTAGCCCAGTGTCGGGTATCCGGCGCAAGCGGAACAGTTCCAGCGCGCGACCGATTCCACTGCGGAACAGCGCCCGCACCTCGTCAGGCCGAGCGGCTTGAAGGAACTCCTCGACTTCGTTCTCTTGCACGGTGAGGTGGCGCAGGCGGCTTTCCAGCCGCTCCATCCCGAGCGCAAAGAACATCAGCAACACGGGGACGGCGGCAACGAACCAGACGGTCATGGTGCGGGGGATCCTGCCGTATCAGCCGACCAGATGCGCGCTGGGGGTCGCGTGTTGGGCGTGTCGCCCGGCCCGGTTTGGGTTCGGCCAGCATGAGGCTGGGCGACGAGGACCGGCGGCGCCTCCGTACGCTGTGGGAGTGCCAGCTCGGTCGCGCCGGTCTTTCGCTGCGGAGAGCCATCTCGCGCTGGTCCGGCGAGCCCGCCGGACGAATCGGGTACTGGCCGCCGCCTACCCGGACGCGCACTGCGAACTGGACTTCCAGACGCCGCTGCAGCTCGCCGTCGCCACCATCTTGTCGGCGCAAACCACCGACAAGCGGGTCAACGAGACGACGCCTGCGCTGTTCGCCCAGCACCACAGTGCCAGCGACTACGCGGCTGCCGATCGGGACGAGCTGGAGCAGCTGATCCGACCCACCGGGTTCTACCGGAACAAGGCGACGTCGCTGATCGGGCTCGGCGCGGCGCTGGTCGAGCGCTTCGGCGGCGAGGTGCCCGATAAGCTGGCTGACCTCGTTACCCTGCCGGGTATCGGGCGCAAGACCGCCAACGTGATCCTCGGCAATGCCTTCGGCGTCCCCGGCGTCACCGTCGACACCCATGTCGGGCGACTGGTGCGCCGCTGGGGGTGGACCGAGCACGATGATCCGGTGAAGGTCGAGCATGCGATCGGCGATCTCATTCCGAAACGGGACTGGACCATTTTTTCTCACCGGGTGATCTTTCATGGACGCCGGGTGTGTCATTCCCGCCGACCGGCCTGCGGGGTGTGCCCGCTGGCTGCGGACTGCCCCTCCTATGGCCTCGGCCCTACCGAGCCCGGGATCGCGGCCATGTTGCTTCGCGGCCCCGAGGCGCCACACCTGCTGGCGATGGCCGGCTTGCCTCCCGACCTGATCGACGGACCCGGGGTGGCAGCCGGTGCCGCGGTCCCTGGGTCGATACGGTGAAGCCTGCGCTGCGCTGGATGCTGGTGACGGCGCTGCTGGCGTCTGCTCTCTTCGTGGCACTGTTACCGCTAACCTCTGGGCCGCTGACTTCTGGGCCGCTGACTTCTGGGCCGCAGCGCACGCCGACAACCGATGCCGCGCAGCTCGGTCAACCGGCCCAGCCCGCCGCCGAGCGGCCGCCCAGCATTGAACAGTTGAGGTCCCGGGCGGCCCTGCAGCCGTGTCCGGCCGCGCACTCCGGCACTACCGGGGGGCCGCTATCCGGGGTGGTGCTGCCTTGCCTGGGCCAGCCGGGGACGGTCGACGTGGGGGCTGCACTGGCCGGGCGTCCGGCGTTGCTCAACCTGTGGGGGCCACTGTGTCAACCGTGTACCCAGGAACTGCCGGCGCTGGCCGCCTACGCAGCCGAGCCGGGCGCGGTGCCGGTGCTCGGAGTAGAGGTGCAGCGACTACCGGAAGGGGCGCTTGATCTGCTGAGTGCATTGAATGTGCATTACCCGTCGGTCAGCGATCCCGACGGCAGGCTGCGCGCCGCGCTGAACGCCCCGCCGGTACTGCCGCTGACCTATCTGGTCTCCGCCGATGGCCAGGTTAGCCAGGTCAACCCGCCGCAGGTGCTGCGGAGCCCGCAGCAGGTGCGTGCTGTCGTGGCGCGCTACCTCGGTCCGGGAGCGGCCGGATGACTGGGTCGATCGGAACGGGGGCCGCGGGGACGGGCCCGCTGGAAACTGGACCGCTGGTAACTGGACCACTTGTCGACCCCGCGTCGCTGCCCGGTTGGCTGGATCCGCTGGTTCGCCGCACCGCCGAAATCGGCCCCGGTGATCTCGGCCGGATTCCGGTGCCACGGGTGGGCGGTCGACCGGCCGCTGTGTTGGTGCTCTTAGCCGAGGACTCGCGCACCGGTGAGCCGGATGTGCTGCTTCAGGTGCGCTCGCCGGGCCTGTCGTCGCACCCCGGTCAGGTCTGCTTCCCCGGCGGAGCGGTAGAGGATGGCGACGACGGTCCGGTCGCGACGGCCCTGCGGGAGGCCGTCGAGGAGGTCGGGATCCGCGCCGACGATGTGCGCCCCGTTGCGGTGCTGCCGCAGCAGTACGTGCCGCCGTCGAACTTCGTCGTCACGCCGGTGCTGGGTTACTGGGAGCGGCCCGGAGCGGTCGCCCCGGTGGATCACCGGGAGACTGATGCGGTCGCCCGAGTGCTACTGCGGGTGCTCGCGGACCCACCGAACCGGCTGATCGTGCGCGGACCCAGCGGGTGCCCGCACCCCGCGTTCGTGGTACCTGGGATGCTCGTCTGGGGGTTCACCGGCGGGTTGCTGGCCGCACTGCTGACAGCGGGCGGCTGGGAACGACCCTGGGAGCCGGCGGCTGTGTACGACCTGGACGTCGCGAGGCGGCTGGCCGAGCGGACCGAGGTGATCCGGTGAACTGGGTGGATGTGCTGGTGCTGGTGCTGGCCCTGCTCGCTGGGATCTCCGGTGCCCGGCAGGGGATGGTCACTGCGGCGGCGTCCTTCATCGGTGTGCTGATCGGGGCTGTGATCGGGGTGCGCATCGCGCCCTCGCTGATCGAGGGCTACCAGAGCGCAGAAGTCCGGGTCGCGCTCGGAGTGTCGATCGTCATCGTGCTCATCGCGGTCGGTGAAATGCTCGGTGTCCTGCTGGGTCGGGCGGTGCAGCGTCGGATCGACGCTGAGGCGCTGCGCCAGATGGACAGCTTCCTGGGCGCTGTGGTGCAGGGCATCGCCGCGCTGGTGGTCGCCTGGCTGGTGGCCCTGCCGCTGTCGAAATCGTCGGTCTATACCGGGCTGACCGGGGCGGTGCGGGACTCGTCGGTGCTGCGGCTCGTGGACACAGTCATGCCCAACGTGCTGCGTGACCTACCCTCCGAGCTGACCAGACTATTAGACGTCTCCGGGTTCCCCGACGTGCTCGCGCCGTTCTCGCCTACCCCGATCACTGATGTCGGGCCGGCGGATCCGGTGTTGCTCAACAGCCCGGTGGTACGGCAGGCCAAGGCCAGCGTGCTGAAGGTCCGCGGGCGGGCGCGCTCCTGTTCCCGGGCGCTGGAGGGTAGTGGGTTCGTGGTGGCGCCCCAGCGGGTGATCACCAATGCGCACGTCGTCGCCGGTACCGATCAAGTCCAGGTGGAGATATCCCCGAACAACGCGCTGGACGCCGAAGTGGTCAGCTATGACCCGGAGGTCGACGTTGCGATCCTGAAAGTACCTGGGTTAAGGGCGCCGGTCCTGCCGCTGGCCCCGCAGCCGGCCATCTCAGGGTTGAGTGGTCTGGTGCTCGGCTACCCGCTGGACGGGCCCTACACAGCCTCGGCCGCCCGGGTTCGGGACCGCATCCATCTGCGTGGCCCGGACATCTACAACGCGTCGACCGTGGTCCGCAATGTCTATACGGTCCGCGCCGTGGTACGCAGCGGGAACTCCGGTGGCCCGCTGCTCGACGGCTCCGGCCAAGTGCTCGGCTTAGTATTCGGAGCGGCAGTCGACAACGACGAGACCGGGTTCGTGCTCGCCGATGACGAGATCGCCGACCAGGTCGCTGCCGCACCGAGCCGAAACACCGAAGTTTCCACCGGCAGCTGCGCCTCATGAAAGGCGATGCCGGGGCTTAGCGGCCCCGAACCTGGTCGCTGAACTCCGACAAACACTGTTGCATCTTCGTCCGATCCCCGCCCGACTGCTGGAGGCACTGCGTGTAGTTCTGCCCGGCTGGCGTGTTCATCAGCGACGCTCCCAACACAACCAGCCCGATGGCCACAAGCAGTCCGATGATGCCGAGCACGACCCCGGTGAGTGACACCCCACCGTTGGTCGCTTCTCCTCGCTTGGCTCGGGCCCGGCCGAGCAGCCCGAAGATCACCGCGAGGATCCCGAAGACGACGCCACCGACAATCGTCCAGCACAGCACGAGCGCGAGCAGCCCCAAAACCAGTGCGGCGGTCCCGAAGCCGTTGCGGGGCGGCCGTGCTGGGGCCGTGCCGTATCCGGGACCCTGGCTATACCCACGGGTGCTCGCGCCGTTGCTCACGGGCGGGCGGTACTGCTCGCCTTCGCGCGGATTCACCGGCCCGTTCATCCCCTCACCTCACCTGGTCGGCGCCCTGGTCCCGCGATGATCGCACCGATGCCCCCGGCGCGCACCACTTCCGCCTCTGCCGCCGGGTGAGTAAGCAGCCCTAGAGCTCCCGAACTCCACAGCAGCGCTGTTCAAGGTCGGCCGGACAGCTCTACGGTGGACTTCGGGAGGCGCAGCGCACCGGGGGGGCAGTGAGGGATGATGCGTGCGGCGTTGGTGATGGCTGCGGTAGGGATGTTGGGGGTTGCCTGCGCACAGCAGGGCGTGGTGGCCGACGCGAGAACCGTCGACATGTGCACCATTTTGACCGACGCCGAGCTGAGCCAACTCGGTGTCCGGCCGGACACCCGCGAGACGGTGGACCAGTTCGGCTCGGTCGGCTGTGAGTGGATAGGTAGGCCCGTCAGGTTCAGCCTTGAACGTGATAAGGAAACCGTCGCGTCCTACCGGACCCGTCAGCGTGGCCCGGCATTCATCACCTTCGCGGAGAACGCGGTGAACGGCCGCGCTGGGTTGACATTTGCGGTAGACCGCGACGGCGGCACCGACTGCGAACAGCTGATGGATGGCGGCTCGGTATCGCTGGTGGTGCACGTTGCGTCGACGATGAGCCCGGATGGTCATCGGATCGATTCGTGCCCTGAGGCGTTGCGGATCGCGCAGCTGATCGAGCCTCGGTTGCCGAGAGCCTCGTAGGCTCCGGCAGATGGACTACCGCAGCCGCCGACGCCTTGGCCGGGCTTGCCGAACAGACCGGGATCTCCCTGATTCACCTGGCGCTCGCCTTCGTCAGCCAGCACCCCGCCGTGACTGCACCGATCATCGGCCCACGCACGATGCAACATTACAGTCTCGCGTCCCGACGCAGGCTACCAACCGCCCGCGCTAACCAATCCATTCCGCCGCCGCACTACTTGACTCCCGGTCAGGCTCAACCGCCATTCGGAGCCGAATGGGCTTTTTCGGCCAGCCCAGCGCTCCATTCGGAGCCGAATGACGATTCTTTACCTGGTTGGGTACGACGTGGAATGCCTCGGCGAGACGGCCGGCGGGGAGGCCTGCGGCGGCCGTGTTCGGCTCGATTCGCCGCCGCATCTCGGTTGCTAGTCGGTCGCGGTGGCCCGTTTGGCTGCGGTGGGCACGAAGGGCCTCGATCTTCTGATCGAAGGTGTCGGTGACGTCAACATGGTGGTTGGGCGCTGTCCCGTTCAGCATCCAGATCTCCTGCACCGTCCACGGCTGCAGCGCCTCGTGGTCGAGCAGTGTGCGGTGGGAGGCGTTGCCTGCGTCGGGGTAGGCGGCGGTCAGTGCGACTTCGCCGGTCGCCCGGTGGTCGATATGGCAGCTCGTGCGAAACCGGGACCAGTCCCATTCCGGGCTCCACGTCAGCAGCTTTCGGGGGCGCACCTGGCGGATCACCCGCACGATCTGGCGGCCGAGCTCGACGCCCTGGACGATTGTGCCCTCAGCGAGCCCAGGAACCTGACATCGCGGACACCGAGGATGCGCCCCGCTGCCTGCTGTTCACAGCGTCGGATCCGCGGGATTGCTCCACCGCCTACAACGCGCCGCTGCCTGGGGCGTTGAGTCACGCGGCCGCCCGGTGAGGCGTGCGAGGATCTGAGCTATGGGAGTCCGCCGTCCGTCCGCAGCCGCTGGGCTGGTCGTCTTGCTCACCAGCACCGGAGTGCTGCACTTCGCGGCGCCCGCGTCGTTCGACATGATCGTCCCAGAGCAGCTGCCCGGTGCGGCCCGCACCTGGACCCACCTATCCGGGGGGGCTGAGCTGCTCGTCGCAGTGCTGATCGCGGTTCCGCGCACTCGCCGGCTCGGTGGGTTGCTCGCCGCGCTGCTGTTCGTTGCGGTGTTCCCCGCCAACGTGAAAATGGCGATCGACTGGTCCGACCGGCCGGTCTGGATGCGCGCGCTGGCATATGGGCGGTTGCCGCTACAGATTCCGCTGGTGCTGTGGGCAGTACTCGTCTACCGTCGCGCCGCGGCCAGACGCGGCCGGTAACACACCGAA
>JAICHZ010000136.1 GCA_025924655.1 Pseudonocardiaceae bacterium
CGTGGTGGGAGTCTAGGCACGTCAGTTGGGAACACGTCGGGCCCGACTTGGAGCTCTACCGGTCGGGCCCGACCACCGTTCACCGACCAGCGTTCCCGATCTGACGACGCGGCGTTCACTGTCGTCGGACGGGCTTGAACCGACCGTGATCGCTTGGACACTTTTTGGTCGCTAAACTGCGCCAACAGACGCTATCTGACCCAGACGATGAGCGTTCGCAGTTGCGAAACCCGCAGCTAATGGGTGCTACGACTAACCACAACGACGGTCCGAGAATCCTTGGTTCTGGGGTGTAAACGCTCCAGCCGCATGCCGAGGGCGAGTCTGGCCGCGTGAGCGCGGACCCGGACGGCATCTCTTTGCTAGTCGAGGTAGCCGCAGGGCACCCGGGAGCGGGAGGGGCGGCGCAGCTTGGCCATTATCTTGGTTTCGAGCTGTCGGATGCGTTCTCGGGTGACCCCATGGAGGTGGCCGATCTCATGAGGGTGCGTGGTGCGCCGTCGGTGAGTCCGTATCGCAGCTGGATGATGCTGGCCTCCCGCTCGGATAGTGTGGCGAGCACGGCCTGTAGGTGGTCCTGTAGCAGCGTGAACGTGACCGCGTCCACGGCGACCACGGCATGGGTGTCTTCGATGACGTCGCCGAGATGGGAGTCGCCGTCGTCGCCGATGATTTGGTCCAGCGAGATGGGTACTGGGGTGTAGTGCTGGATTTCCAGCACCTTTGCGGGCTGATGCCAATCTCCCTGGCGAGTTCCTCGGCGGTGGCGCCGCGGCCTAGCCTAGGTCCAGGATCGTTTGCCCTGGATGCCGCGCAGTGAGCTGATCAGCTCCATCATGTGCACCGGGATGCGGATGGTGCGTGCGGATCTCCCATCGCTCGGGTCATGGCTTACCGGATCCTCCCTTCTAAATTGGGGTGCTGGCGTCTCGTCCTGGAGCGGTGGGCGCCCCTGGCAGGATGTCTCATAGGTCCCGTCCTAGCGAGCAACCGGAGGAATGTTGAGCGAGGTTGAGCCGTGCATCGATTACGTGAATTGCTATATCGAACAGGCCGAGACGTGCCTCCCAGGGTCCGACCCAGACCAGACAGCTTACTGCCATGGACGTGATTGACTTGCGATGGCGTAAGACCTTCCTGGTAGAGGTTAAAGAGAAGCTTGCTCAACTTGGATTGATGAATTGTGCGGTCTGTGAATCCGAGCACCTCACGGTACATCGTTTTCCATTCTTGGCCTTAATGGGCGACCTGCCTCCCAATATCGGTAATCTTGATGATACCGAGGTGATCGTCGAGTACCTTGTCCGAGTTGAGTGCGGCATTTGCGGTTACGTAATGTTGTTCAGTGCCGAGCGTTTCCGGACCGGAGATGACGAAACCCTGGTGCGGGGAATGACTGAACAGGAGGAGGACGATTTGGAACGTCGGTATCCGCTTTAGCGCTCGAACCGTATCGTGATCACGTCCGGCGGAGCTGACGACAGCGGCGACCACGACGCAGCCCACAACCGGGCACCAGCAACGCGCTGCGGAGTCGGGTGGCGGCGCATATTGGAGGCTGGAGAGCAGGGTTGCGTGCTTCTGAGGGCTCCCGTGTTGGTCATCACGTAGGGCGCCGAGATGCCATCGCGTGACCGCAGTTCTGACCGCAACGAGTAGCACCGTGCCGCACTCGAACACCATCCGGCGAACGCCGGGCCCCGCCGGGCTGCTGTATCCGGGCACCGCGCGACGTACCGTGACGGTCGTGCTCGTCCAGCCGATGCCTTCGCTGACCGACCTCGCGCTGGGGTTGGTGACTCTTTACCTGGTCCGGCGGCTGCCGCGCGGCGGTGAGGTGTCGAGACATTGGCGTGCGGCGTTCGCGTGGGCGGCGGCGACTGCGCTCGCAGGAGCCGCGTACCACGGTGTCCTCGTTGGGATCCCCCAGGTGAACTCACTGAGCTGGGCGGCCACGAGCATCATGGTCGTCGTCGTCGTGTCGTACCTGCTGGCGGCGTCCGTGGTGCAGGTCCTGGGGCGGCGTCGAGCCGTCGTCTTTTGGCTGCTGCGCTCGGTGGGCCTAATGGCGTATGTGATCTTCGCCGCCACTGGCCATGCCAGCATCACGGCGATTATGTGGTGCGAGAGCCTCACGATGGCCAGCGTTCTAGGGCTGTGGATCTGGGCGTGGCTGCGCCGTCACCCGATGGGCCGCCCGATGCTGGTTGCCATCGGCGTGAGCATCGCAGCCGCGATGTTGCGCCTCGTGCCCGGCGCCGCGGCGCTGGCGGCACTGGACCCAGACTCTGCTTACCACTTGGGGCAAATCGGCGGAATGGTGCTGCTCTACCACGCCGTCGCTAGCACCAGCGGGCGATCCGATGCTGCGGCCCGCCTCACCCCAGCCGTGTGATGCTACCTCGGGAACCGGCATGTCATGGAAGCGCGCAAGCTCGCGAAGACCGGCCCATCTCGGTGCCTAGCCGGTTTGGTGGTTGGTGGTGTGACCGTAGACTTGGTGGCGGTGGACCTCGCGGCTGGTGCGGGGGACAGTCTTGCGCGCATGGTCGTGGGGTCATAGACGCATCGGGCGAGCCAGCGTGGCTGGCCGCCTCCGGTCGGTCCAGCGAGCGGGTGACGAGGTGGAGGCACGGTTGCGGAGCTCGACGTCATAGTCGAGGAATCCCATAGACTTTCGCTGTCCTCATACTCAATGCTGTGTATGGGTGGTAGATCGCTGGCAGGGGGTTGCTGTGCGGGTCGCAAAACGAGTTCTGCTGTGTGTTGCGGCGGTGTGCTGGTGTTGGTTTCTCCGGGATTGGATCCTGCTTACAGCCCGGCAGTGGCGGCGCCGGAGGCACTAAGCAGAACCCCGGATGTCACCCTACGACACGATCTGTGTGCCGTGCTGGGCTCGGACATCTCGCCTCGTCACGTGTTTGGTCGCCGCGTCGGACAGACCCAACCCGTGTCGGCGCTGCGCCATGTGGTTAAGCGCATAGCCGCAACCTACTCACCAGAGTCGTGTGCCTAGCGATCTCCAGGAAAGTACGGCATTATACTCTCATGAGGGGACCTTCTTGGAGTGATCCAAATCACAGAGCGTGGGCGTGTATCGAGCCGCGCATGCAGTCGGTAACCATCGGTCGGCCGATGCGCCGGCGGCTCAGACTGGTCACGGTCACGGCGATCCTGGCGTTGATGCCGATAGCCTGCGCCTACAACGGGCTCAGCATGCCGGCAGTGACTGCGATGACCCTCCATGGCGACGGCACGCTCACCCCGCCGACCCCGGAGTCGGCCTCAACGCCCAACAGCGGCACCCTTGCATACACCTATAACCCAGCATCGGCGCCAGCGGGCGGGCGCTTGACGGTCGTGATGGCGCCGTCGGGCGAGTCCACCAACGCGGAGTTGACAGTCTCCGGTTTGCTGCCCAACCGCGGTTACGCGGTGCACGGGAACGTCAACGCCTGTAGTCCTAACCCCGCCGCGGAAGGGCCGCTTTACCAGAACCGTGTCGATCCCGCCGTCAATCCCACCTCTATCTCCGGCGAAATATCGACGAACCCGGAATACGCCAATCCGCGCAACGAGGTTTGGCTGGATGTGCACACCGACGGTGCCGGCTCAGGTACGTCACGCACCACAGTGCCCTTCGTCTTCACCGACCGGGGGCCAGGGTCGATCGTGGTGGACGATGCGACGGACACTCCCACAGCTTTGAGTCAGGCGGCTAAGGGCGGTGCCGCCCGGGTAGCCTGCCTTTCGCTGTCAGCCGTTCAGCCGAGGGATCACCCGCGCGGTTCCGCCTAGCGGCCCAGCACGATAGCGCAGTGGTGGCAACAGATTGTTCTGCTTCTGACGATGGTGTAAGGCTATCGAGCGAAGGTCGTGGCGGGTCCATCCACGGGTAGGCCGTTGAGTTCGATGCAGCAGTGTTGGCGGTCGTAGGTGAGCGCGGTGCCGATGCTGAGGGTCAGTTCGGGGTGATGGTGATGGTCCGTGGCCGACCGCTTCCTCCGCCGGTGGGTTCTGCTAAGACGGGTAACGTGCTCGAGATCTTGCAGCCCGAGCAGGAAGTCTTCGGCGGCGGAATAGGTCATAGCATCGACCAGGACGTGCGAACGGCGGCTTCATGGGCAGCCGAGCCACCCGGGACGCGGGTGAGCTCGGCGCCGGCCGGTGTCATCCGGGCGCGATAGGGAGGATGAAACCTGCGGGTCGGGCGGCGAGCCGAGGTGTGGGCGTCGCCGAGCTCGGCGATCCACCGCTGAACGCCGAGCAGAAATTCCTCGCCGTGCAGTTCGGGCAGGTGGGCATGGCGCTGGGTGATCTGATCCCAGTCCAGGCCGCGCAGTGCGAACCCGGGGTATGTGTTGGCCACTTCGGTGTAGATGCGGTCGACCGCAAGCACAGAATCAGCCAGGGGCGTGTCGGTGGCTCGGGTCTGTCGGCTCCAGGCCAAAGTGTGCAGCAGGTTCAGGGTGTCGGCGAAGGATTTTAGTTCGCGTCTGGCGGGTCCCATGCCAGCGTGGGGGCTTCCTCGGAGTCACCACGGTCGCGGATGATCCACCGCTGGTGATGCCGGCTCGCGTCCGCGACGACTTCGACCGAGGTGCCCAGAACTGCTTCGAACTCGGCCGTCTCCGCCCGCAATAAGCCCAGCATGGCCCGCGCCTCCGTGCGCCCGACGAACTCCAGCCCGACCGGGACTCCTGCCACCACTCCGACCAGCGACACGGCCCGAAGTTAACTGGAAGCCACCCTGGCCGGACGCTGGTCGAGGTGTCGAGTAGGGCCGGGAGTGCGGGCACGACAAGTCACCCAAGATCAACACTGAGACTGATCCACGGATCGAGGCTAAACTGGCGATGAACACCCTTGCGCTCAGGAAGCGGTGGTGGAGTTGGCAAGAACGGGTGCTCGATCCGGGAGACCCGGTGGAGCTGGACTGTTCAATGTCGTCAGTGTCGTAATCCTCGTCGTTGGTGTGCTCGTGATCGGTATAGCGGCTGCCCTGCTCGCCCGCACGCTGGCTGCGGCACAGAGCATCGACAAGAAGGCGCAGACTATCGCAGAAAACGCTAGCAAGATCAACATCTCGACCAACCCGGTCGTGGAGTTGAACCGGACCAATGAGCTTGCATCTTCGATCTTATCGAGTGCGAAGCCGCTGCAGGGCCTGCTCAACACGGCCGACAGCACCGCCCGGGACATCGCTGGCCTGGCGAAGTCGATCAATACAACTGCGGGAACTATCAAAGACACCGCAGGTACGATCAACAGAACGGCTGGCACGATCAACAACGCCGCTACCGGTATCAACAGCAGTGTCGGGACGATCAGCGGCACTACGCGGGGCACCGGATCACCGGATTAGAGACATGACGCTCTGACCATCCCTGAGTAACGACGCGCCGCGGGACGACAGGTGACCACCTGCGCTGGGTGTGGCGCAACCTGTGGCGGCGCGGGCCGAGCGGTTACTGCTTCGCGCAGACGCCGGCTACTTCGCCGGTGCGAGGAAGAGCGCGCTGCGTTGTTGGCCACCGGTGAGCCGCCGTCGCTCAGGGTCGCGCTAATGGTCTCTCGAGAAAAGAGCCCTATATCATTTCGTCGCGGATGATATCGAGGTTGATGAACGTCGGATACTCAATGCAGAGGCTGGCGAACGCTTCGTGGACGTCGTTAGTCTCGGGCAGGTTGGAGTTACGCATGGCTTCTTCATAGGAAGGAAATTGAAGGATCTCGATGACGTGGGCGGCATTATCTCGGTCGCGGCCTACGGTGGTGCGGTCGCGCTGCGGACTCCACCGGTCGCCTCTATCCAACTGCTAAGCAGGGCCTGCACCTCATCAACGCGGGTGGTCTTGTAGTCGATGAGCTGGATAACCTTCATAGGACTGCTCCTCGGAGGCACGTCCGATCGGTGCCATCGTATGGGGGAAGAGCGACGCCAGAGCTTGACAGCTAGGGCTGTGGATGCAACTCGTGCGGACCGGCCGCACGCGACGACGCCTCCCCGTGCATCGAGAGGCCGCCATCGGTACCCAGCGGTGGTGACCGCCCGAAGCTGAATGGATTCGCCGTCAGCTAATGCCTACCCTTCACGAAGGGACGCTTGTCCGAGCCGTCTACATTGCTCCTGTCCCGCATGAAATCGCGCATTGCTTCGTCGAATTCTGGAACACCGCCACGGTTACAGTCCACGATGATCCCCATGCGCTGAGCCATAGGCCATACGGGCAAATCTGGGTTGAATACAGCATTTCTGTTACGAGCTGCTTGCACTAGGAGGGCAAAGCCGTCGTAATCGTCGTCTTCGATCGTCTGTAGAGCTCGCAGAATAGCAGCTTTATCGATCTTCTTACGCATCACCATCCACCACCCTCGTGTCTGAATGTGTCATCGGCGAGCAACGTTGTCGGTAGGGATTGATGTTACAGCAAAACTAAATCAAGCATGGCGTCATCACGCTGCTGGCGCCCACCAACCGGTGCCGCTTGCGGCCCCTACGCGCGGCACGGCTACTCTGTCTCACCGCGGCGCGGGGCGGTCCGGTTGGCAGTGAGGGCAGTAGTAGGTGCTCCGGGCGTAGATGTCAGCTCCCTGTACCGAGCGGATGACTCGCTCCCCGCAGCGGCGACACGGCTGGCCCGCCCGTTCGTAAACCCAGAGCTGCTTGCCGCGGGCCAGCTCACCGGTGGTGGACTGCTCAGGACGGTCGGCATTCGCCAAGAGAAGCCGCCGCGCCAGCGCCACCGTGGCGTCGGCGTCGACCTCGCGGACCGGCACCCAGGGCGGCACTCCCAACAGGAAGCACATCTCCGTCTTGTACAGGTTTCCGATCCCGGCCATGATTCGCTGATCGAGCAGGGCGAGGCCGAGCTCAACGTCTGGTTGCTCGCGCAGCCGTCGCGCCGCTAGGGCTGCGTCGTTGTCGTCCCACTCGGCGTTGAGTAAGTCAGGGCCCAGGTGCCCCACGAGCCGGTGTTCGTCCGGGGTGGCCAACAGGGCCATGTCATGCAGAAGGAAACCCACTGCTACCCGGTCCTGCGTGGTCAATACGGCACGGGCTTGGTGATTTGGCCGCCGCCACCGCTGTCCGGGTTGGTACAGGTGCCAGGAGCCGTCCATCCGGAAATGCGTATGCAGGCTTCGACCGTCATCAAAACGGGTGAAGAGGTGCTTGCCGACGCTGTGTACGCCCAGCACGGTACGCCCCGACAGGTCATGTTCGACGAGCCGTGGATGGCGGAGTTCGCCACGGGTAAGGCACTGGCCGCTCAGCGCGGCCGCCATCCGCTTGGCGGCCAGGTACACGGTGTCGCCTTCGGGCATCAGGCAGCGCTCGGCGCCCGGTGCATCGACAGCACTCCGTCGGCCGGCCCGATCTGGGACCAACTGCCGGAGTCCATGGTCCAGGTGCGCCCGTCGAAAGTCACCCGGTCGACGCCGAGGCGCGACGCGTGGGCGACGAGCCAGCTGCAGATCGACCAGCCGCGGGCCGCGGGGTGCGCTCCGCTGAGAGTGGCAGTGCCAAGCTCGGCGACCGCGGTGTCGACCAGGTCGGTGCTCGACGGGCTGATGGTGAGGCCTCGGCAGGTCAGCGCGCCGGGCGCCTCGCCGGTGAGGGCGGCAGCGGCGGCTCGGGCCCGCGGTTCCCACTGGGCGTAGGCAGACGGCACAGCCGAGCGCTGGACGAGCTGAGCGGCCTCGGTGACGCTGAGCTCAGACCACCCCGGTTGGGCGCGGAGCCGCTGGTAGAACGCGGTGGACGCATAAATTGGGTCGAGCACCTGCGCGCGGGTTCCCCAGCCTTGGCTGGGCCGCTGCTGAAAAAGTCCCGCCGAATCCCGGTCGCCGACCGGCAGGTTGTGCAGGCCGGACTCCTGCAGCGCTGTCGCCAGCGCGATCGTGACAGCGTGGTCGGGCATGCCCAGTTGGATACCGATCGCGGCGATCGTGGCAGCGTTGTCGGCCTGCTCCCCGGACAGAGGGAATGTCACCAGGGCACCAGATACCGGGTCCACGACTGTGGTGACGGCGCAACCGCGCGTTGCGCCCAGGTTCCGGAGGAAAGGCCACGCGGCCAGCGATGCGACCACCAACACCACGACCACGCCCAGCGCGATCAGACCTTTCCGGGCGGTCCACACTGGCTGTCTCCCTTCCAGGCCAGTGTATGAGCCGAGTAACCAGCCGGGTGACTCCCGCCCCGGTTCATCGGAACGGAGTCACCCGGCGGCCAGCTGTGTGGCTAGCAGTTTCCCCTGTTGTCGTAGCCCCGGTCGTTCCAGTCGTCGTGGCGCCAGTCCCGGTTGTAGTAATACCGGTTACGCCAGCCGTCGTCGTACCAGCGCCTGTCGTTATCGCCATGGTGATCGCGACCAAGGCTGAAGATTTCCGTGATCTCCATATCCGCCCCTTCTCTGTCTCTCTTCTCGGTGACATCACTGTGGTTATCGTTTGCACCACGGTGACATCGGTTGGCGCGTAGACGCACTCGAGACTTAGACGAATCCGTCTTCGATCTTGATGCGACCCACGTAGTCGCGGGGCGGTGGGGATCGCTCGCGGCGACACCATCCATGCTCACACCTCCCCGTGGATGTGATCGGACCGCTCGGTGCGACCTCTAATAGGCTACGCTTTGTATCCTACCTACACAGATACGGGACGTACTCTATTTGGGTGGTTGTGGCCGCGTCAGGGCCTCACCATCGACGATCTCGCTCATGACCAGGTTGGGCGCCGGGGCCCCGCTGGCCGGCGGCGATCGACCTGACGCTCACCGCTGCTGACCTCTACCTGCTGCACACGATCACTCTCGACACTCCACGCGAGCACGTCATGTGGATACTGGTGGGGCTCGGCGCCGGCCTGGGATGGCCATGATGCCGATCATGACCGGGGGTATCGCAGTCATCCCGCTAACCCAGGTCAACGCCGCTAGCGCCTTACCAACGTGACGCAGCGAGTGTCCGGAGCGCTCGGGTTGGCCGTGCTCACCGCGATCCTGACCATGCAACGGGCCCAGCAGATGGCCGGTCGCGCCGCATTGCTGCCGGCGGACACCTCGACCCCACACCTCGGCCCGCCGGGGACCCCGGACTGGCTGGGCTCCTACGCGACCTACCAGCAGACTCAGGTCCAGGTATTCGTCGCAGCGATCGACGACCTGTTCTTGATCGCCGCAGCTATGGCCGCTCTGGGCGCGTTCGGGGCACTGCTGCTGCGGTCCGGGCCCGCCCCCTCGGCCCACGCCAGTTCCACCCCGCTACAGCAGGCGACCCCGTCCGCATCCCCAGCCGCCGGGCCGGTCCAGGACGGCGCACGGCTAGGTGGACGCTTGTTCGCGAAATTCCCGGACCGCATCGGCGATGTCATCCACCTCCAGCACGTCCAGCATCAAACCGACCTGCTCTTCCCACACCTCGGTGGGAACGGCAGCACGCAGCTCGTCTTCGAGGACGTGGTACACGGGGAGGCCCAACTGGACCCCGGCCAACGGTCCTGCCCAGCTCGGATCACCGAGCACCACCGTCTCGGCGGCGATCCCGGCGCTTTCCGCGTCCGGTGCACCGAGCACAACCAGCAGCGAC
>JAICHZ010000137.1 GCA_025924655.1 Pseudonocardiaceae bacterium
CTGTGGATCGAGGGCTACTACAACCGCCGCCGGCGACACTCCACCCTCGGATACTTGACACCCCTCGAATACGAGCTAGGATATAGGAAACTAACCGACCTGGCAGCCTAAATCAATGTCAATAAAATCGGGAACACTCCACTGGCTAGCCGTTCCCGCGCCCTGATCATCACCGACGAGGGCAAACGCGGCTTGCGGGACCACCTCGGTCTCACCGCGATATGAGGGCTCGCCCTGCAATGCGAAAGGTTCCACTTAGCCGGAAGTTGGCCTCCTGAACCTGCAAAAGGTTCCATTTGGCGGCGCAGCGGGGCAGCAGGAGCGTTAGGGAGCGCGCAGCGCGTAACAGCGCAGGTTGCGGATGTCGTAGGGGAAGATGTCCAGGTCGGTGAATCCGCAGCGGGAGACCAACTCGCCCAGCGATTCGGCGTCGAACATGGTGTGGTGGGCATTCCAGATCCACCGGGGGACACCGCGTGCGTCGGTACCTTGATGGGCCGTCCGATCGGAGTGGCCACCGAGGATCCAGTAGTTGGCCTCAGCGGTATCGATCTCGCCTCGCACCCACTGCCCGGCGACGAAGCGGGCGTCCGGAACTCCGATGTCCAGCACAGCACCAGGGCGCATCACCCGAGCCCACTCGCGCAGGGTCGGTTCGACGAGTTCGTAGCTTTGGTGCTCCAGCACATGGTTGGCTCGCAGCCCGTCGACTGAGGCGGTGGCGAACGGCAGCGGGTCGATCCAGCTGATCACCTCGATGTCGGGCAGCGGAAGGACGTCGACGTGGACGTCGTAGTCGGGGTGCGGTTTCTCACCCGCACCGATCTCCACCTTCACGGCTGGTCGATCTTCTTGATCATCTTTGCGGGACGCCCGGCGACGACGGTGTAGGGCGCGACGTCGTCGAGCACCAGGGAACCCGCGGCGACCACCGCGTGCTTTCCAATCCGTACCGGCCCGAGCACCATCGCGTGGCTGGCCACCCAGACGCCTTCCTCGATCACCACGTCGCGCCCGGATCGGGGGAAGGTGGTCTGGCGCTCCCGGCCGAACTTGGTGATGTCGTGCGTGCCAGTGAGCACCGCGACGTCGTGGCCGAAGAAGGCGTACTCGCTGATGGTGATCTCCCCGCCGGAGACGTTGAACAGCGCATTGTTCACGATCGCGGTGGGATCGATATGCAGCCGGTCGTGAGCCCCGTGCAGTCGGTACCGGTAGAGCGGGTCCTCGCTGTCACCGTAGGTGAATCGGTTGCGTTCCTCGGCCACCAGGCGTTGCACCGGGCCACGCAGCACCCTGATCAGCAGATCGTCCAGCATCGACATGGTCGGACCTTAGCTCGCGCGGGGTCACCGCAGGCCCGCGCGGGTTAGCGTGTCGGACAGCCGGCTGGTCAACGCAGCCGGACCGAAGTGCTGCTCGGCCAGGGCACGGTTACCGGCCAGCAGTGCCGGGTCGGGGTCGGCGAACCAGGCGGCGAGCGGGGCTGGGTCGTCGACGGGGAACCAGGCGAAACCCAGCCGCGCCACCTCTCGCGCCACCGGGTAGTCATTAACCGCTAGCGGCCGCCCGGCCAGCGCGGACTCGATCAGCGGCAGGCCGAAACCTTCCCACGTCGAGGGCAGTACCACTGCGTCCGCGGCGGCGTAGGCATCGGCCATCCGCAACCCGCCCGGCAACCCTCGGAGCACCGGACAGCGGGCCCGGGCCAGTAGATCGGCCAGTTGTGCACCGTAACCCTCCTCGGCGGGCCCGGTCAGCCAGTAGACCGCGTCGAGCGCCTGGGCCAGCGCGATCCCCGCGGCGACGTTCTTGCGCGGGATCGCCCGGGTGGGTTGCAACAGCAGCCGCTGGCGCGCCGCGACGCCCACCGCGGCCCGACCAGCAGTGCGGTCGCCGCGGCGTGGGATGCGGGCGTAACCGTGGTAGACGGCAGTCGCGTCGATGCCGCGGCGACCCAGCTCCGCGGCGCTGTGCTGGCTGATCGCCACGTGCTGCCAGCAGGTGTGATCGGGTGGCCAGCCGCGCAGGTGCGCATAGCGCTCCCGCTCCCACGGCAGGTCGTGGTGGCGCAGCACCGCGCGGCGCCCATGCAGCGCCTGCACGACCGCCTCGGTTACCGGCGGGTTCATCGGCAATGAGCAGACGTTCTCCACCACGACGAGGTCGACGCCGCGCAACGCCGCTTCGATGTCCCGGCGGCGCGCCGGGCGGCGAACGTCAAACGCCAGCCCAGGCACCAGATGATCCGCCGTGCCGGCGCCGGCCACGGTGCGCACCTGGCAGCCCATCCGGCGCAGTCCCGCGACCCACTGAGCCGCGGCGACCGACACGCCGTCTGCCACACCGAGCCGAAACGACAGGATTGCGACGGTGACCGCCGCTCGTGAGTGGCAAACAGTGCTATAACACTGTTTGCCACTCACGAACGTGACCTTACTGGAGGAGTGACGATGGCGGACCTCAATGACGTCGATCCGCAAACGCTGTCCCCGAAAGAGTTCGCGAGGCTGATTAAATACGCCACGCCCGAGCAGCTCGACGCGGTCCTCAACGATCCGCTGCGACGCGCCGCCGTGCTGGACGGGGTCTTCAACCGGATGGCCGGTCAGTTCCGCCCGGAGAATGCGCCGGGTCGGGACTCTGCGATCCACTGGCGGATCACTGGCGGTCCGAACGGCGACGACGTGTACGAAACCTGGATCACCGGGGCCCACGGTCCTTCGGCCCCGCAATGCTCGACCAGCAAGGAACCGTCCCACGATCCACGGGTCACCCTCACGATGTCGGCGGATCAGTTTCTCGCGCTGGTATCCGGGAACAGCTCTCCCACGATGATGTTCATCACCGGGAAGGTGAAGTTAGACGGCGACATCGGTTTCGCTGCCAGCATGACGAAGATCTTCGACATGCCCGCGGCGTAACGCCGATGAGGTCGTTCGCAATTCTATTCCGCATACATGGCTGCAGAGACACGCTCATGGGCATCGGCTAACTTCACCCGTCGACGGGCACGAAGCTCCCGCCGCGCCGCACCTACCGACTGGCGCAATCTCCGTAGCGCCGCGATCTGAGTGGCTAGGTGGAGCTGATAACGCCATAACGAGTATTCTCCGCGTCGCTTCCAAAGCGAATATGCGAATTGAGTGGTGGCCTGCTGATCGATGTAGCGCGGAACATCCTCGAACCACTTGGCGCTGTTCAGTGCGTCCTGCTGTATGGTGAACAAGGCGGACCGACGATTTTCTTGGTAGGCGTGGAGTACGGATGTGAGGTCGTCGTGAGCGTCCAACTCCTTGGCGAGCGCGATCGCGTCCGCAATCGCAAGCTTGGTTCCTGAGCCGATCGCGAAATGTGTAGTGTGCGCGGCGTCACCCATGAGGGCTACGTTGTCGTAGTACCAGTTGCTGTTGCTGATGCGCCGGAAGTTAAGCCACGGTGCTTTATCGACGCCACGCGGCGCCCGGTTGATTAGCGAAGAGTGGTCCAAGTGGCGTTCGAAGATTTTTTCCAACAATTTGACGCTCTGGTCGGGTTCGAGCTCGTCGAAGCCGAGGCCTGCCCAAGTCTCCGGCGAACACTCTACGATCAGCGTGCTGGTCTGCGCATCGAAGCAATAGGCGTGGAACCATATCCAGCCCGCCGCCGTCTCTTCGAATGCGAAAGTAAACGAGTCGAAGACACGATTCGTGCCAAGCCAGATATATTTGTTACGGCCGACATCGATATCTGTCTGGAAATGATCGGAATGTAGCTGTCGTATCGAGCTGTTGACGCCGTCGCAAGCGACGATCAGGTCGGCGTCCGGGAACTCGGAGAGATCTCTGACGTCGCGTTCGAACTGGACATCGACGCCGAGGTCCCGCGCACGCTCAACCAGGATGTCAAGCAGGCGCTTGCGGCCGAGGCTGTATCCATATCCGCCGAGATACGCCTTGTGCTCCCCGCGTATGTGTACTTCCTGACCGCCCCACAGTGCAGCCACTTCGTGTACTGCTCGCGCGCTCACGGGATCATTCCGGTAGAGTTCGTCGAGTAGATCGTCCCAGAACACAACGCCCCAGCCGTATGTCACTCCAGCTGGGTTACGCTCGATGACGGTCACATCGTGACTTTTATTGCGCAACTTCGCCAAGACAGCGAAGTATAGACCCGCAGGTCCACCCCCCACGCAGACGATGTTCATCTGTTCACGCGTCCCCTGACTCGCTCAACTGCTGTCATCGCCTCGCCGGCGATCCGGTCAGACCTCTTCCGATGCGTAGATGGCCGGAGATATACCCCGGTGTGTCTCAGCCCACTTCACTCGCCGACGGGCCCTAAGCCCGTGTCTCATAGCGCTGATAGAGCGCCGAAATCTTCGCAGTGTCGCAATCTGAGTGGCCAGGTGAAGTTGGTAACGCCACAACGGGTAGTGTCCCCGACGTTTCCATAAAGAATAGGCGAACTGGGTGATCGGCAGGTTGATGTAACCCGGAACATTCTCGAACCACTCGATGCTGCTTTTGGCCGCATCCTGTGCATCCGCTATCGCCGCCCGGCGCTTATCCGCATAATCCTTGAGAGCCAGTTGGAGGTCATCGTGGGCGCTCAGACTATCGGCGAGCCCGATCGCATCCTCCATCGCTAGAGTAGTACCCGACCCGATCGAGAAATGTGTGGTGTGCGCCGCATCCCCCATAAGTACGATGTTATCGTGATACCACACGGTGTTGGTGATGCGCGTGAAATTCTGCCAAGGAGTCTTGCCGAGATCGCGCATCGGGTTCATCAGCGAGTGGCCGTCGAGGTGATCCCGGAAGATTCCTTCCAACAGCTTGAGACTCTCGTCGGGACCGAGCTCGTCGAGCCCGAGTCCCCGCCAGGTGTCGGGAGCGCACTCGATGATGAAGGTAGTCGTGTCGGCGCTGTAAGGGTACGAGTAGAACCAGATCCAGCCGGCTGCGGTCTCTTCGAACGCGAACATGAAAGAGTCGAACATCCGGTGGGTGCCAAGCCAGATATACTTGTTCCGGCCTACCTCGGCACCGGTCTGGAAGTGCGCACCGTGCAGTTTACGCACACGGCTGTTAGCGCCATCGCAGGCAATGATTAAGTCTGCGTCAGCGAGCTCGGATAGGTCGTTGATCTCACGCTGGAACTGAACATCCACCCCGAGATCGATCGCCCGTTGAGCCAGAATATCGAGTAGATGCTTGCGGCCGATGGCGAAACCATACCCGCCGAGATGAGCCCGCTGCTTGCCGCGTACGTGCACTTCCTGGTTGCCCCAGGAGGCGGGGTTATCGAATATCTGTCGCGCGCTCTCCGGGTCGTTGCGGTAAAGGCTGTCCAGCAGCCCGTCGGAAAATGTGACGCCCCAACCGTACGTCACTCCAGCAGGGTTGCGTTCGATGACAGTGATATCGTGATCGCGATTGCGTAGCTTCGCGGAGATGGCGAAGTACAGACCCGCCGGTCCGCCACCGACACACACGATCTTCATGCTTTCTCTTCCGCCTCCCTGATTTGACGGCGAGCGACTGCGTTGCGGAGCACTGCTTACTACCGTGACGGCTCGTTGGTGCCACGCTGTGGGGAGCCCCGGAGCAGACTTTTTAGGTCGGCGAACAACCGGCGGCCCGTTGCGGAGCGCCACGCGACATCGTAGACGGTCCGTAGCGCCGCGGGCCTGATCATTTCTACCGGAGTGGGGTAGCGAAACGCCGTGCCCCCGAAGGTGACCTTCGGCTGATCAGCGGTTGGAAGAGTGTCACTGCTGCACTCCGTACCGTCCAGCAGCGCTGCCAGGGTTTCCGGACGCAGCCCACCGAAATCGAACCAACGGTAGCCTTGAGCTTTCGCCCATTTGATCATTTCCCACCGGATGGCCGCTGGCACGCTGAGCCGCATCGCCTCGCCGGTGCGGTCGAAGCCGGACAGTCGACCGCGGACCATGTCGCCACATCCGGTCATCAGATCGGCAGCGACCGGTACACCGTCGACCTCACCGACGTACAGCACGGCGTGGCCGGTGGCGGCCAGCTCCCGGTACAGCGCGAGCATGTAGTCCAGAGGTAATGGCGTATAGCCCTGGTGTTGCGCCGAACTGGCCATCAGCTCAGCGAGTAGCGGAATGTCCCGTTCGTCCCCGAGCCGGACTGTGACACCCCGGGACTCCCATCGGTTGGTCCACGACTTGAGCCGTTTGCCGAACCTGCTGCGGATCTCCGCCAAGTCGGCGGTCAGATCGATCCGGATCGAGCCTTGCGGCGCGATTCCGGCCGACGACGGCCGGAATCCCCGTTGGCGTAGCTCATCGCTGGTGTCCTGGGCGCCTTCAGGCGGTTGGACGAACAGAATTCGCAGCCGCCGCTGGCCCAGCGCCACGACCGCATCGACCAGTGCGCGCCGGACGTCGGCGGCAGCCGCGGTGTCGGGTGCCACCAGTGGGCCGTAAGGAAGGTAACCGACCACGCCCAACACAGGTATCCGTCGGGTCAAGATCTGCGCCCCGCCGACCAGCTCGCCACCGTGGTAGGACAGCAGGTACAGCGGAGTAAAGCCGACCCGGCCACGCAATCCCGCCCAGACGGAGAGCTGTGTGACGTCGGTGCCTGGGGTGCGATCCACCAGCCGGTCCCACGCACGCAGCGCGTCGGGGCCAGGATCTTCACGCACTACCACGTCGACATTCCCGCCTGGACTGATGTCGTGGCTCGTCCACATGCCGGCTCGATCCTGTGGTACTCGATCCCGTGACATCGGGCGAGGCGCGCTCTGGGTCCCCATCCCCATCATCATGCCGACTCCGGTCCACGACCCGAGTGCTCTCACATCACTCACCCCCAGTGTGAAGGAGCCAACCCCCTGCTGCGGTGCTTCGGCTCCGCGGACCCGATCACCCTCAGCTATGTTGTCGCCACCACCCGCTCCACCGTTACGCCTCCTGCTCGATCCGCATTCAGCGGGCTCAGCGGGGTAAACAGGGCCCGAATAACCCCGCTGAGCCCGCTGAATGCGCGAAAGGGCAGGCGGTCAGGGCGCGTGGCGTGCTTTGGAGAGGGCGGCGCGGACGGTGCGGATCACCTGATCGGGGTGGCGATAGAGGTCGTCAGCGGTGACGAACACAACCTCCCAGTCCAGCGCCTGCAACCGGTTGATCATGCGCCGATCCTTGCGCAGCTGAAGCCGAAGCGCGTGCCACTGACCGTCATAGGCGACTCCGACCCGCCATTCTCGAAATGCCAGGTCCAGCCAGCACACCGGACCTGCGGCATCCCATACCTGCACCTGGAGATCTGGGTACATGTCAGCCAGGTTCAGCACGACTCGCAGCTCGGACTCCTGCCGTGACTGCGCTCGTGGATCGGCGAGCTCGAGGGCTTGCCGGGCTCGAACCACGCCATGCTCATGACAGCCCACCAAGTGCTTCTGCAGCTCGGCGCGGTCGATGTGCCCCGCGCGTAGCACCTCGTCCAGGTCGGCGACCGCACCGCGCAGGTCTGCTCGCGCTGCCAGGTCCAGACCGAGCCGCTCGGGGCTGGCGATCCTGTGCCCGTTCCAGTCCTGCCAGTCCGTCCTGGCCAATGCGGTGCGTTTGACGGTGATGCCGCGAATCGGGCCGAACCGATAACGCTCGTCCACGACGAAC
Source organism: Pseudonocardiaceae bacterium (assembly GCA_025924655.1). Taxonomy (GTDB): domain Bacteria; phylum Actinomycetota; class Actinomycetes; order Mycobacteriales; family Pseudonocardiaceae. The sequence continues at coordinate 7,634 of JAICHZ010000137.1, forward strand.
TCCACCGGATCGGTCGGCCGAGCCAGCTCGACTCCCAGCATGGTGGCCGCCGACCTGCCGGTGAGAACGGCCTCAGCCGGGGCGAGCAGCGCCGCCCCCTCGCACCGCTGTTGGTGTGTGAGGCCCATACCGGCGGGCAGGTAGATGTCGCGGAACAGCCTGCGCACCCCAGGACCCCGTAACTGTTCCTTGGTCACAGTGCCGGCCGTCAGCGCCTCGGTTCCGCGAAACACTCCCGCCAGGTCCATCAGCTGCATCCGTCGTCCCATGCACCGAGCATCGCCACACACCCCGACGCGCACGGCGCTTCAACCCCCACTTATCCACATCACCCCGACCATCCCCAACCACAGCCCCGCCGCCCGCATTCAGCGGGCTCAGCGGGGTAAAAGAGGCGCGAATAACCCCGCGGGGCCCGCTGAATGCGTGAAGAGAGGCGGTCAGAAGGTGATCGCTTGGGCGGGGTCGGAGAGCAGGGTGCCGATCGCGGCTAGGAATTGGGAGCCTTGTTGGCCGTCTACTACGCGGTGGTCTACAGATAGAGCTAGCTGGCAGACTTTGCGGGCTACCACGGCACCGTCGACCACCCACGGCATGTCCCGGATGGTGCCCAGCGCGAGAATCGCCGACTCGCCGGGGTTGAGGATCGGCGTGCCGGTGTCGATCCCGAAGACGCCGATGTTGGTGATGGTGATCGTCCCGCCGAGCATGTCACCCGGAGCCGTGCGTCCCTCCCGAGCCGATACCGCCAGTTCGTCAAGCGCGACGGCAAGCTCGCGCAGTGCCATCCGATCGGCGTTGCGGATCTTGGGCACCACCAGCCCGCGCGGGGTGGCGGCGGCGATCCCGAGGTGTACATAGTCGAAGTAGACGATCTCGCCGGTGGCCTCGTCCCAGCTGGCATTGACCTCCGGGGTTCGCCGCGACGCGAGGCACACCGCTCGGGCGGCGAACACCAGCGGGGACAGCTTGATGCCCCGGAACTGGGGTTGTGCCGCCAACCGGGCCCGCAGCTGCATCATCGGCGTGACGTCGACGGTGAGGAACATCGTGACGTGCGGCGCGGTGAACGCCGAGGTCACCACCGCAGCCGCAGTGGCCTTGCGCACGCCGCGAACGGCCTCCCGCCGCTGCCCAGAAACGGACTCAGCGCCAGAACCAAGGCCGGATGTAGCGGAGGCGGCACCGCCATTGCTGACGACGTGGGCGGCGCGCTCCACGTCCTCCCGGGTGATCACCCCGCCGGCTGCCGAACCGGACACTGTCCGCAGATCGACCCCCAGCTCCTTGGCCAGCTTGCGCACCGGAGGCTTGGCCAGCGGCACCATTCCGGGTCCGGCAGCAGCAGCGGGCGGCAGAGCCGGCGTGGCGCTGCGGGGCCGGCGGGCCACGGTCGCGGTTCGCGGGCCATAACCGACCAGGGTCGTGATCCGGCCGCTGGGGCCTTCGTCGCCGATCGCGCCCGCCGGGGCCGGTCCGCCCGGACCCGCTGGTTCGGCACCGGTGTCGATGGCGATGATCGGGGTGCCGACGGCTACGGTGGCACCAGGTTCGACGAACAGCTCGCTGACCACCCCGGCGTAGGGGCTGGGCAGCTCGACGGCCGCCTTGGCGGTTTCGATGTCGACGATGATCTGGTTGACGGTGACGGTGTCCCCGGGTGCGACGTGCCAGCTGAGGATCTCCGCCTCAGTGAGGCCCTCGCCGACGTCGGGCAGCGCGAAGATGCTGGCCATCGCGGTCAGTACGCCAGCACGCGGTCGACGGCGTCGAGCACCCGGTCCAGGTCGGGCAAGTAGTCCTCCTCGCACTTCGCGGGTGGGTACGGCGTGTCGAAACCGGTCACCCGCAGTACCGGCGCC
>JAICHZ010000138.1 GCA_025924655.1 Pseudonocardiaceae bacterium
CCCGGCCAGCTACGGGCTGAGTGCCGACCCGAATCGCAACACCACCAGCGGCATCCACGTGGTGATGAACAAGGCCCAAACCGTACTGATGTCCAACCGGGCCTATGGATACGTCAACATCCCCGAGCACTGGGCGGTACGAATTTCCAACAACGGGGAGTTCATCCACGCCAACCCGGAGACCACCGGTGTCCAAGGCTCCTCCAACGTCACCCACGGCTGCGTGAACCTGTCCACCGCGAACGCTCAGGAGTACTTCGGCACCGCGATCTTCGGAGACCCGGTCGAGGTCACCAACAGCCCGACGCCACTCACCGGGGCTGACGGTGACATCTACGACTGGACCGTGCCGTGGGACAGCTGGCTGGCGATGTCGGCCCTGCACTCCTGAGCGCTGTCGTCCTGACGCGGAGCGCATTCCCCCACCGAACCGGTCAAACTGCGCAAAATTAGCGCGGAGCGAATCCGGTGTGCGTACGCATCATAACTGAGAGTTTTAAATAACAGGACGCGTAACGCGATCTCGGTACGACGCGATGAACCTGAACAAGGACCGCGTCCCGAGGTGGATCATGAAGGCAGAACGACTTCACTACCACGTCGAACTGCGGCAGCAACCTACCAGGAAAACCCGGTCGGCGAGTGCGGTGACAATCAGTGTTCGTTTCCGTCACGCGGTCACAGCGCACGCTCGGACAAGGCGGAGGCTGAAATGGGTAACTACATAGTCAACGGTGAGGTTATCGACGTGCGCGGGGAGCAGCCTACTGCCGCCGACCTCAAGCGCCAAGCCAACAGCGTGCTCTCTGATTGGGTGATGGCAAGTATGCCCAACGGCCAGATCGTCAAACTCGAAGACCATAGGCCGCTGCCGACCAATGCAGTCGACTACTCAGTGGTGACGCCGTTCACTTACGGTTGATAACGAGGTCGAGTAATGCCGTCAAGAATGAACGATCTCGAAACGCGGCGCAGGCTCAGCCGACTCAAAACCGAGGCGCTCTTGCTCTCGCGACGGTTCGGTGACGCCCGCTTCGACACTGAAAGCGGCACGTGGTTCTATGTCGAACGGTTTCCGATCGCTGCCGGCTGGAACAAGTCCCACATCGAAGTCCTGATCGACATCCCGTACGGCACCCCCGGCTATCCGTCGGTACCGCCGGAATGGTTCTGGACGGACCATGATCTCCGGACGACCGAAGGACAGTCACTCAACCACTTCTTCACGCGCGGACCGAGTACCGATCGGGAGCACCTCGACCACGGCTGGGGACACTTCTGCGTACACCTTATCGGATGGCGACCTGCTGGTGGCGCCGACTTGCTTCGTGGGCACAGCCTACTAACGTACCTCGACCTGATCGCAACGATTTTTCGCGACCGGCGCACTCTGAGCGGAGCACGATAATGGCGCGCGAGGTGGATGATATCGTACTCAGTTCCACGCTGTGGTCAGAGCTTCGCAGCCATCTCCTGGCTACTAATGGGAAGCCGGGACGCCGGGACGGCAATGAGCAGATGGCGTTCATCCTCGCCGCGCCCAATGTGTCCGCGAGCAGGATACGATTGGTAGGTCATGAGCTGCTCCGGGCACAACTGACGGACCTAGATCACCAGTCGCCCTCAGCGATAAGCCCCAACGGCCAGTTCGTCGCGACCGCGTTGACTCGGTGTCGACGGGAAGGCTGGAGTCTCATCGAGGTCCACTCACACCCCTTCGACTCGGCTTCGCATACAACGTTTAGCAGCATTGACTGGTCCAACGACCGAATGAAGATGCCCCGGCTCGCCTCAATGCTACCCGAACCCTTCTACCACGCCACGATGGTCGTGGGACACAGCAGCCTGGACGCCCACTACTATCAGCGCACCATCTCGGCGATTCGGCCGGTGCAGCAAGTGACTATCGTGGGTAGCGTCTCTGACGATTCGCCCGTCTTACAGTACTTCCCGGCCTCCAGTTCCGCAGCTGCGTCGGCGCTCCCGCAAGATGCACGTCACGACCGCCAGCTTCCCCTGCTCGGAGTAGCCACCCAGGAGGCCCTCTCAAAAGCACGAGTGGCTGTCGTCGGCCTTGGCGGTCTTGGTTCGTTCGTTGCCTTAGAACTCGCCTACCTCGGCGTCGGCCACCTGATTCTCATTGATCCTGACCGTATCGAGTTGAGCAATCTCAACCGCCTCATCGGCGCTGGACCAGACGACGTCGGACGCTACAAGGTCGACGTCTTCCGGGATCTCATCGAGCGCCTGGCGCCGGGAGCCGCAGTAACAGCTGTGGCAGCGTCGCTGCTGGACAGCGCGGCTCTCCACCAAGCCAAATCAGCAGACTTACTGCTGGGCTGTGTCGACACGCACGGTGCTCGTCTCTCATTGAACCATTTATCTATCCGCTACCTCATACCGCTCATTGATGCCGGCACCGGCGCCAGACTCGGGACCGACGGCCTCGATGCAAAGCTCGGAGGTCAAGTCCAGATCGTTGCACCGGGAGCCGGCTGTCTTGAGTGCCGTGGCTTCATCCATCCGCAACGAGCGGCATACGATTTAGCGCCGCCGGAGCGGCAGGCGTACGAACGAGAGCACGGTTATGGCACCGAGGAGGCCAGACCCTCGGTCATATTCCTCAATGGCGTCATGGCGTCGATGCAGGTTGCGGAGACCGCGCGGACCTTCACGGCCGCGTGGGCACGCAAGGACGTCAACCCGAAGTTGGTCATGTACGACGCCCAAGCGCAGCGGACGTTCCCCGCAGCTGTTCGCTACTCGCCTGAGTGCGCGACCTGCGGCACTGACGGGGTTACCGGGCTCGCTGATCTCGCACCTTTGCAAGCCGCCTATCAGGCTGCGCCGACGGCACGGCCTGCCTTCGCAAGAGCGTCACTGAGCTAGCCGGAGCCGAGCATGCCGGATCCAATTCCGAGAAATAGAAGCGCGCACGGACGCCGACTACGCCGGCCAACAACGAAAGGGCGTTGGCGAGGTCGACCACGCCGGCATGCCCAGGACGACACCGAACAGACCGGCCCAGCCGCGCAGCTGCAATGCACGCCCCAGCCGCCAGAAGTTTTCGCAAGCCAACCGCTTCGTCGGCCACGGCAAAACACCGCGCAGGTCACAACTCCACCCGCGCCTGCGCCCGCAACTCCACCACCGCCTGGCCTCGCGCCCGCACCTCCCCCAGCACCCGCGCCTGCGCTTGCGTCGCCCCCCGCACTTCCCCCTGCATCTGCGCCTGCTCCTGCCCCCGCGCCCGACAGGCAGGACGTTGGCCAACTTTTCAGGCGACCGCGGCGAAACACCGCACAACCCGAACTGCCACCGTCGCCCTCGCGCGACTTAGCAGAGATTGGTCCAGGCCAACCACTTCGGCGGCCCCAGCAAAACATCAGACATCCCGAATCAGCTCCGGCACCATCGCCCGACAGGCAGGTCGCCGGTCCACGCCAAGGACGTCGACGCACCCGACGAAACGTTAGACAACCTGGGAGACCCCCGTCGTTTCACCGTACTGACTTGATAGTTGGTGGATTAGTTTCGGCTGCTGCACTTCTCGTAGGGATCGTCGCGTTCCCGCTTCTCCCATCGGGTACGTCCACCGATTCGACGGCGCCGCCACCAGCCAGTAACCACGCTAGTACCGCGGCCACTGGCAGCGGGAATCCGGGCCCGGTCGGTGACCAGCTTGCGGTCCAGCCGAATGCGCCAGCAAATCCCGAATCCGCTCCAACGCGCGGAGGAGTAGCGCTGCTCAGCGATCAGATAGCGGTGCACCGCAGTGCCGGAGTCCCGGTGGTTGCGCAGCCGGCCCCCGCACCACAAGTAGCCATACCAAGTGCGCCCAGCCGGAGTAGCTACGTAGGATCGGAGCAGCCGGCCAGTCCCCCACCGGTTCACCGGAGCGTAGACAATTATGTGTACACGCCACCTGTGAGCCACACCGGTACCGGTGGCCGACCAAAAGGCACTCCCAACCCCGGTAATTCGTCAGGTGGTCCCGTCGGGGGCAGCGGCTCGCCAGGAAGCACCGGCTCTCCAGGAAGCACCGGCTCGCCAGGAAGCACCGGCTCCGCAGGTGACCAAGGCGGTGGCGGTCGTGGTGGTGGCGGTGGTGGCGGTCGTGGGGGTATCAGCGGTGGCAGCGGCGGCGGCGGTGGCGGCCACGTTGGCGGTGGCGGTGGCGGCGGCGGTGGCAGCGGCGGCGGCGGCGGCGGCGGCGGTGGCGGTAAATGACGGCGGATAGCCCGGGCGCATCGGTGAGGTCCTGGCTACCAGTGGTGGAGGCAGGGCATGATCATGGACTGGTCATGACTCTGCCCGACCTTGACTACCCGCTACTTATCCGCTGAGCAGGGCGCGGGCCATCACCAGGCGCTGGATCTGGTTGGTGCCCTCGTAGATCTGGGTGATCTTCGCGTCGCGCATCATCCGCTCGACTGGGAAGTCCCGGGTGTAGCCATAACCACCGAAGAGTTGCACCGCGTCGGTCGTCACCTCCATCGCCACGTCGGAGGCGAAGCATTTCGACGCCGAGGAGATGAACCCGAGTTTGCCCGCACCGTGCTCGGCGCGTGCCGCGGCGATGTACACGAGCTGCCGGGCCGCCTCGGTCTTCATCGCCATATCGGCCAGCATGAATTGGACACCCTGAAAATCGGCGATCGGCTTGCCGAACTGCTTGCGTTGCTTGACGTAGTCGATCGAGGCGTCCACTGCGCCCTGTGCGATTCCCACGGCCTGCGCTCCGATTGTCGGGCGAGTGTGGTCCAGGGTCTGTAAGGCTGTCTTGAAGCCGGTGCCGGGCTCACCGATGATCCGGTCGGCGGGAATCGTGCAATCCTCGAAGTAAATTTCTCGGGTGGGGCTTCCCCTAATTCCCAACTTGCGCTCTTTGGGTCCGACCGAGAACCCCGGGTCGTCATTGTGGACGACGAAGGCGCTGATTCCGTCTGCGCCCTTGGTCGGGTCGGTTACCGCCATCACGGTGTACCAGGTCGATTGGCCGGCGTTGCTGATCCAGCATTTGGTGCCGTTAAGCACCCAGTGGTTGCCGTCACGCTGGGCCCGGGTCCGCATCGCCGCGGCGTCACTTCCCGCCTCCCGCTCGGACAACGCATAGGACGCCAGGCACCCCGCGGCCAACGACGGCAGCACCTGCTCACGCAGCTGCTCGGAGCCGGCCAGCAGCAGCCCCGTCGAGCCCAGCTTGTTCACCGCCGGGATCAGCGAAGAGGACGCGCACACCCGCGCCACCTCCTCGATCACGATGCAGGTCGCGACCGAGTCCGCTCCTTGACCGCCGTAGGCCTCGGGGATGTGCACCGCGTGGAAACCCGCGCGCACCAGCGCAGCCTGGGCCTCCCGCGGATACCGCTCGAGCTCGTCGACCTCCGCCGCGTACGGCGCGATCTCCTTGTTGGCCAGAGCCCGCACCGTCTCCCGCAGCGCCTCATATTCCACTCCCAACTCAGCCATGCCGGCTCCTCCCTCAAGGCGCGTTGTGGATTCAGACTTGGCGAAATAGGCACCCGTTTACCGCAGTCTGCATCCAGAACGCGCCTGGGGAAGTCAGTCCAGCGCCACGGGTGGAGTCGGGATACCCTTTGATCATGCGCGCCCCCCTCACCGCTGCAGTTCACATCGTGGCGTGCTGCGCCGCCGCGCTGGTGTTGGGTGGCTGTGGTGCGGGCCAGATCACCCAAACCGATAGCCAGGTTGGCGCCGTGGACGGTGCCTCCGGCAACGTCGGGAATAGCATCGCGCTTCGCAACGTGCGGATCCCATACCCGCCCAACCAGACGGGTGCCTATCCCATCGGGTCGACCGTGCCGGTGTTGCTCAGCATCATCAACCAGGGCGACAGTGCCGACGAGCTGGTCGGCGTGGACAGCCCAGCAGCCAGCCAAGTGCTGGTAGAGGGCATTACGCAGGTCCCCCCGGGTACGACCCTCACCGGCATCGCCGGTTCCGCCCCAGTTGGTATCCAGCCCACCAGCCCGGTGGTTGTCGGGGAGCTGCGGGTCGCGCTTACCACCAACCAGGTGCTGCACGCCGGGCTGGACATTCCGGTGACATTTCAGTTTCGGCACGCGGGCAAGCTGAGCCTGCCGGTGCCCATGGGGGACCTCTCGGAATCGGCGGGCTAGGGTGGTCTGCAGCGGTGGCTCGACCGGCACCCAGAAAGTCAGCTTTCGAGCTAGCTTGTCAGCTTGCCTACAACACGCCGATATGCGAGGGACTCCCGGGAAGATGCCCTTGGCCGCAAGCTTTCTCACCGCCGAGCTGCTCAACCCCTAGGAATCTGACCTTCACTAACGCGGACCTGTGGGTACTCGGCGGACAGGGACGTGAGCGACCATTGTTGACCCCCGCGACCCTAGAACGGGCACATGAAGGGCAACGATCGGGTAGGCGTTGGAGGACACCCCTCGTTAGCGTTGGCGGCCCTCGGGAGGGTGTGAGGCGTGCACGCGGAGACGCTGGGTGGATCTCGAATCCGTAGCTCTGCGGCGCTGGGGCGGACGGTGGCGGGGTGGAGCTTCTTAGCGTTAGCGTGACCAGGTGGCCGTCAAGGGAACCCGTAGAACCGTATCCCACGAATGGGCGTCCGATGCTTAATGATCTTATGTGAGGGGTATGTATTAGAACATAGTTCACCAACTTACTATGGACGGGACCGCAGAAAGGAGCTGGCAATGACTGAGCCAGAAAGCACCCCACAGGACACCGAGCTCGCTCCCGAGCCTCCAACCGATGAGGAAACAGCCGACGTCAACCTGGAGGAAGGGACAGAAGAGGGCGCGGCCGCCGACTATCAGGAAGCAGCTCAAGAAGGGCCGACCGACGACTACCAGACACGGCTGGAGAAGTTCGACGAGGTCGACGCATCGGTTCCTGTCGTGTCATTGCCGGTGAAAACTGGCGATCTAGATAAGAGTGATTTTGAGGTCTGACCCGTAGCCAGCACCCTGTTGCGTCGCATTTGCTGGCCCGCCGCCACTGATGGTTGGTCGAGTATCTAGGGAAGTCCGTGGCCCACGCTAACCATGCGAAATACTTTTCGTTGGTTAGCGTCGTTGGGGGGTTCTGCACGCGCCGCAGGAGGCCAGAACGCGCCTGGGGAAGGTCACTCCAGCGTGGCGCGCAGGACGGCGTCGGCGTCGAGCACTCGTTGGGCTAGTTGTTGTTGGAAGGTTGCGATTCGGTCGGCTAGTGCGGGGTCGTTGGCGGCCAGGATGCGGACTGCTAGCAGTCCGGCGTTGCGCGCGCCGCCGACCGAGACGGTCGCGACCGGGATACCGGCAGGCATCTGCACGATGGACAGCAGCGAGTCCAGGCCGTCGAGGTGTGCTAGCGGTACCGGCACCCCGATCACCGGCAGCACCGTCGCCGAGGCAACCATCCCGGGCAGGTGTGCCGCCCCACCAGCCCCCGCAATGATCACCTTCAGCCCCCGGCTTGCCGCGCTTTGGGCGTAGTCGAGCATCCGCGCGGGGGTGCGATGCGCGGAAACCACCGACACCTCGTGGGCCACCTCGAACTCGTCGAGGGCCTGCGCGGTAGCGCGCATCACTGGCCAATCCGAGTCACTACCCATGATCACACCGACCAGACTCACGCCGTCTCCTGTCCCCGCTTATGCACCGGGTGCCCGTCCGGCCAGGCCCCGGTGGCCAGAAAGGCCGCGGAAGCGACCGCCACATTGCGCGCCGGCACCGGCGTCTCACCGAGAACCGTGACGTGCCCGATCTTGCGCCGGGGTCGCTCCGGCTTGGCATACAGGTGCACCTTCGCCTGCGGGTAACGAGCCATCAGGTGGTGCAGCCGCTCATCCATACCCATCATCGGCGCGACGTCGGCGCCCAGCACGTTGGCCATCGCGCAGGCCGGGGCGCGCGGCGCGGTGGACCCTAACGGGTAGTCCAGCACCGCCCGCAGGTGCTGCTCGAACTGGGAAGTCGTGGCACCCTCGATGGTCCAGTGCCCGCTGTTGTGCGGCCGCATCGCCAACTCGTTAACCAGAAGCTGCCCAGTAGCCGTCTCGAACAGCTCGACGGCCAGCACGCCGACCACGTCTAGCGTCGCTGCCAATCGCAGGGCCAGCTGCTGGCCGGCTTGGGAGAGTTCCGGGTCCAGGCCGGGTGCCGGGGCGAGCACCTCCACACAGATCCCCTCCCGCTGCACCGTCTGCGCCACCGGCCACACCGCGCCCTGCCCGAATGGCGAGCGGGCTACCAACACGGCGAGCTCCCGGTGCATCGCCACGCATTGCTCCACCAGCAACGGCGTACCCGCGGCAAGCAGCTCGGCGACCGCGCGCCGCGCGCCGGTGGGGGTGTTGAGCATCCACAGACCCCTCCCGTCATAGCCCCCGCGGACCGCCTTGAGCACGCAGGGCCAGCCATACTCGGCACCGAAGGACACCGCGTCCTGCGGCCGGGTCACTTCGCCGAACGGCGGAACCGGCACACCGAGCCCGGCCAGCGCCCGGCGCATGACCAGCTTGTCTTGGGCATGGCACAGCGCGTCCGGCCCCGGGTACACCCGAACCCCCTCGGCAACCAGTGCCCGGAGGTGCTCGGTGGGAACGTGCTCATGGTCGAAGGTGAGCACGTCACAGCCCTCGGCGAACCGGCGCAGCGTGGCCAGATCATCATGCCGGCCTAGGACCACATCGGTCGCCACCTGCGCGGCCGGCTCGTCCGGACCGGTGGCCAGTACCCGCAGGGACTGCCCGAGCGCCACAGCGGCCTGGTGGGTCATCCGAGCCAGCTGCCCGGCACCCACCATGCCGACGACAGGTAAACCGGTACGGAGGTCCACAAACTGTTGACCCTATCGGGAGCTTCCACACACGAGACCAGCCGTCAGCGTTCGGCGAACTCCACAGCAGCGCGCCTGGGTGCACGAGCTGGTGCGTACGGTCCGTACACTGCGGCCGTGTCCATGGTCGATGCGGTGCTCATCCGAGTCCCGCAGCCCTACCGCGATATCGCTGTTCAGCATCGCGAGCTGGTGAAGTTCGCGCTCGTCGGGGGCATCACCTACCTCGTCGATATCACCGTCTTCACGCTGCTGAAGACGACGGTGCTGGAGCCCAAACCAGTCACCGCCAAGATCGTTGCTGTACTGGTGGCGACGATCTTGTCCTACGTGCTGAACCGGGAGTGGTCCTTCCGCACCCGGGGCGGCCGGGAACGGCGCCACGAGGCCTCATTGTTCTTCCTGGTCTGCGGCATCGGGCTGGTGCTCAACGCGGCGCCACTGTGGATCTCGCGATACATGCTGGACCTGCGGGTCCCGGCGGTCAGCCTGCTCGCCCAGGAGGCCGCCGACTTCGCCAGCGCCAACGTGATCGGAACGTTGCTGGCGATGGTCTTCCGGTGGTGGGCCTTCCGCAGGTACGTCTTCCCCGACCAGAAC
>JAICHZ010000139.1 GCA_025924655.1 Pseudonocardiaceae bacterium
ATTGTCCACCGAGAGGTCACCCGGCACCGACAGCGCCCGGCACACCTGCGGGCCCAGGGACGGCTCGGCCCGGCGCGCCTGCCGGCCGGAAAGCAGTTCCACCTGCCGTCCGATCCGGGACAGCTGCTCGGCGAGCCGGTCTAGGTGGGCGCGGTCGCCGGGATCCACCGCGACCACGAACGTGCCGCGGGTCCGTAGGCAGGGGTCGGCGCCGGCGGCGACGAGCTCACCGGCGAATGCCGGCCAGCGGCGCAGCGACGCCGTTCCCAGTGCGAGTACCTCGGCCTCACTGGGCGCTGCCTCGGTGACCGGAGCGAGCATCCCGCCGGCAACGCGCGAGGCGCCCGATCCCGGCGCGGGGTCGTGCACGGTCACCTCGAACCCCGCGGATGCCGCGCGCCAGGCGCAACTCAACCCGATGATGCCGCCGCCGACCACGGCGACGGTGCCAGCCGAACCGCTCATCACGCTCCCTGCGCCGGCATGACCCGGATCAGGTTCGACGGTCGGGGTCGCAGGACCCCCTCTCAGCCCGGTCAGGCTCCCGTGCGGACCGGTTCCCACCCTACCTCGATACGGTCGCCAGATGGACGGCGAGCAGATCAGGGCCCGACTGGCCGACGCGCGGCTGTACCTATGCACCGACGCGCGGACCGATCGGGGCGACCTTGCCCAGTTCGCCGACGTGGCGTTGACCGGGGGCGTGGACATCATCCAGCTGCGGGACAAGACCCTGGAGGCACGCCCCGAGCTCGCCGCCCTGGAGATACTCGCCGACGCATGCCAGCGTCACGGCGCGCTGCTGGCGGTCAACGACCGGGCCGACGTCGCGTTGGCCGCCGGTGCCCACGTGTTGCACCTGGGCCAGGACGACCTGCCGGTCAGCTGGGCACGCCGGATTCTCGGCGATGAGGTGGCGATCGGCCGTTCCACGCGTGATCCAGCGCAGGCCGCCGACGCCGCCGGCCAGGCCGGGGTGGACTACTTCTGCGCGGGTCCCTGCTGGGCCACCCCGACCAAACCGGGGCGCCCGGCCGCCGGGCTCGATCTGATCCGTCGCATCGCAACGGCAAACCCGACCCGGCCGTGGTTCGCCATCGGCGGCATCGAGAACACCCAGCGGCTGGATCAGGTGCTGGCAGCCGGGGCGCGTCGCGTCGTGGTGGTGCGCGCGATTGCTGAGGCAACTGGCCCGCAGGCGACCGCCGCCGCCTTCGCGCAGCGGCTGCGGTCATCGAGCTAGCGTTCGTCAGCGGTTGGCGGCCCCGTGAGCAGGGTCAGCCCGTAGGTGGACAGCACCTCCTGGATCGGCTGGTAGTACGTCTGCCCACCGAGCAGGCAACCACCGGAGCCGCCGGACAAGGTGCCCTGAGCCTGGGTGCCGCTCATGATGGAGCCACCGGAATCACCGGCCTCAGCGCACATATTGGTCCGGGTGAGACCGTTGACGATGTCGCCATCTCCGTAGTTGACGGTCTCGTCGACAGCCTCCACCTGGCCGCAGTGGTATCCGCTGGTGGACCCGGACAGGCAGACCTTGTCGCCCACCGCAGCCGGGGCGGTCCCGGCCACGTTGAGGTAGCCGCCGTCGCCGTCGACGTCGTGGGTCTGCTGCCAAGCCTTCGACGTCACCTCGACCAGCCCGAAGTCATGACCGGGAAAGGTGGATTTCGCGACTGGGCCGATGGCAGTGCCGTCCGGCCCCGACCAGGTGCCACCCAGCTTGGTGCAGTGCCCGGCGGTGATGATGTAGCGGGTGCGGCCCGAGACGGCGTTGAAGCCAACCGAGCAGCGCCCGCCCACGCTGGTGCTGATCGTGTCACCGCCGCGCAGGTCTGCCAGCAGCCGCGGGCGCGCGTTAACGTGCTCGATGCGCACATTGTGCTGACCTGCGGCGAAGGTCCGAGCAGCCGCGTCATCGGTGGTCGACACCACGACAGAGTTGCTGGCCGGATCGATGTACCAGCCGGTCACCGAGTTCGGAACCGAGCCCGATCGGGCGTCCAGCACCGCCATCAGGCCCTGCAAGGCCAGCAGCCGCTGCGCAGAGCTGATGGACTCCGGTGAAGCGGGCGCAGCCCAGGCAGGTACCGCCATGGCGACGCTGAGCAGGACGCCTATGGCAGCCGCCAACACCCGATGGTGGCTTCGGACGAGCACGGATCAGGTCCTCTCGGTTGAGTTACATGACCCACAGAGCTCCCCGACAGTCGCTCAACGCTATGGACCAGTCACGTTCTGGTGAAGAGACCATTGGATGGAAACCGGTACCCTGTACGGTGCGTATTTATATCACTACCTGTAGTGGCTACTCAAGACTTAGCGTCACCGCGGCCGCCGCTGTCGCTGCTTAGAGCTTGGTGGGCAGGTGGGATAGGCGAGCCCACGCTACGGTGGTATTTCTAGGCCGTCCCGATCTGCTGCTGAGGACCTTAATGACGACGACCTCGGACACCGTCCGGTTACTGCACGAACTCGAGCCGATGGTCACCGAGAATCTCCACCGGCACCTGGCCGCCGCCAAGGAATGGATGCCACACGAGTACGTACCGTGGAGTCTCGGCCGCGACTACGCCGATCTCGGCGGGCAGGCCTGGGACCCGGAGCAGTCGCGGCTGTCACCGATCGCCCGGACCGCGCTGGAAGTCAACCTCCTCACCGAGGACAACCTGCCCAGCTACCACCGGGAGATCGAGCGCGCGTTCGGACGCGACGGCGCCTGGGGGACCTGGGTGCACCGCTGGACCGCCGAGGAGGGTCGGCACGCCTACTGCATCCGCGACTACCTCCTGGTCACCCGCGGCGTCGACCCGGTGGAGTTGGAGCGGGCCCGGATGCAGGTCATGCAAACCGGCTACGACACCCAGGAAGCGCCACTGCTCCATGTCCTGGCCTACGTCTCCTTCCAGGAGCTCGCCACCCGGATTTCGCATCGCAACACCGGCCGCTATGCCGGCGACCCCATCGCCGAACGGCTGCTCACCCGGGTGTCCACCGACGAGAACCTGCACATGGTCTTCTACCGCAACCTGCTCAAGGCCGCCCTCGACGTCTCCCCCGGCCCCACGCTGCGTGCGATCACCGACGAGGTCGTCGCGTTCAACATGCCCGGCATCGTCATTCCCGGCTTTGCCCGCAAAGCCGCGCAGATCGCCCGGGCCGGTATCTACGATCTACGGATCCACCACGATGAAGTGATCTTGCCGCTGCTCCGGCACTGGGCGGTGTTCGACCTTGAGGGCCTCGACGCAGAGGGTGAGAAGGCTCGCGTCGAGTTGGCCGAGTTCCTCACCCAGCTCGACGCGCAGGCCAGCCGCTTCGAGCAGCGCCGCGCCCAGGCCCAAGCTCGGGCAGCAGCTCGGTCGTGAGTGGGAAACAGTGTTATAGCACGGTTTCCCACTCACGGCTGCGTGCGGCGGAAGCGTTCCAGCTGGTCGGCAGCGTCTAACTCGGCGGCTTGTTGCGGCGTGGGAGCGGTGCCCCCCAGGTGCGCCGGCATCCACCAGGGATCGTCATCCGGCGGGTCGGGATAGCGCGCCCGGGTCTCGTCGAGCAGCGCGCTCATCGCGTCGAGCAGGGCGGTGTCGGTGCCCCGCCCGCGGCTGGGTTGCAGCGGTGCGCCGATGGTGATGCTGATCGGAATATGGCGTGCAGCACGGATGTTCGGCTTGCGACCTTTGGTCCATACCCGCTGGCTACCCCATAGCGTCACCGGAATCAGTGGGACGCCTGCAGCGCGCGCCATCCGGCTGGCGCCAGACTTGAACTCCTTGAGGCAAAAGCTCCGGCTGATCCCCGCCTCGGGGAACACCCCCACCAACTCACCCGCGCGCAGCGCGTCGACCGCTGCCCGGAAGGAGGCCGCCCCGGCGGCACGATCGACCGGGATGTGGTGCATGGCACGCATCAAGGGGCCCGTTACTCGATGGCTAAAGACCTCCTGCTTGGCCATGAAACGCACGAACCGGCCACCCTCGCGCCAGAACGGCATGGCAGCGAGGGCGAAATCGAGGTACCCGGTGTGGTTCATCACCACCACAGCGCCACCGGTAGCCGGCACATGCTCCCACCCGACGACGTCGATCCGTAGGTCCAGCGTCCGGAACAAGACCACTGCGGTACGGGCCACGCAGCGGTACGGCACATCAGTCACCGTCTTACGCTAGCCGGTGGAGGCCAACGACAGCGCCTCGGTGTCACGCGCTGACACCGGGCTAACAAAAGCGGGCCGTGTTCCCGAACGACCAGGGAACACGGCCCGACTGCCTCGTCTCGTACGCCTATGCGGTAGCGGCTTGCGAACCACCCATCGCTCTGAGCAAACCACAACCGAATACGAATGTCACCAGAGCGGTCACGAGGTGCAGGAAGTTGTCTCCGGACGCGCCCGCTGGGATGGACAGCAAAGAGAAGTAGCCGAAGATGCCCAGCACAGTGGCTAGTGCGTAGGTGCCACCGATGGCGACGTTCAGACCCTCGGTGCCGGCCGGGGTGAGCGCGAATGCCGCGAGCAGCCATAGCCCGCCAAGAGCGATGTGCACGATGTTATGGAATGGGTTCAGCATGAAGATGCCGAAAAGTGAGTGGTGGGTCACTTCGGTAAAGCTGCCGAAGCCCGTGACGAAGAATCCGATGATTCCACCGATTACGTAGACACTGCCGGCGATCAGCGAGAAGCTCTGCTCGAGCGTCCGGGGCGCCTTGGCGCTCTGAATCTTGATCCCGAACTTGTCTTCGGTATTAACTAACGCCATGGTTGTTGCCTTCCGCTCGACGTTTCTGCACTCGACGCCCGCCAGCGCGGGTTGTACCGAACGAACCTCGGATGTCCAGCTGGTCCAGACCAGCTGCGGTATCGACTGCCGGTAACTGCGCAGGTACCGGCGTCGTTCGCCAGGGTCGGAGGCCTCGGCGACGCAGGAGGTCACTTCAGCCCACCAGGCCGTGCCCTCCTCTACCGGCAGCAGGCCTCGTACCCACCCCAGCGATTTCAGAGCCGGCGTGGGACGTGGCGCCGCCGGCCGCACACCGGTGACGAGTGCGCTCTGGCCGATCATGCTGAGCCCCCCTCGGTAATAGGACGGCGGCTGGGAGGGGTGAGCAACCGACTCAGGCCACTTCGGTCACGACCCTGTTGCAGGGCATGCACCGCACGGGCACGGCCCTCGATGGTCAGCCGGTAGTAGCGGCGCGGGGGGCGACCCTGGCTGCGAGCAGGCGCCGGGTCCTCCCATCGATCGTGGACCCAGCCGGCGCCGCGCAGTCGTTGCAGGATCGGGTAGATCGTGCCCGGCTCCAGACCGCTGGCGCACACGATCTCCAATCCGTACAGCTCGTTGTCGGGCCGATCGAGTAGTGCCCCCAGCACCGCCAGGACACCCACCGTCATCCGCAAACCCCCCATATTGCGTAACTCTACGTAGCTAGTACTGCGCTGTCCACCCGCCGCGCGCGTCTACAACGCTCACCGCACTGAGCGGGAAACGGCTCACTCGGGATTGGGTGCCAGCGGTAGGAAAATCTCGAAGCGGCAACCGGTGCCGTGGTTGCGGGCTTCGATGTGACCGGCGTGGGCTTCGACTAAGCCGCGCGCGATGGCCAGTCCCAGCCCGGCGCCGGACTCGTCGGCGGACGCCGGGGTGCGGGCGGTGTTGCCGCGGTAGGCGACGTCGAAGACCCGGTCCAGATCCTGCTCGGGGATGCCACCGCAGGCGTCGTCGACGCGTAACCACGCCTGCCCGTCGCGCGCTCCGGCGGCGACCACCACGGTGCCATCCGGCGGCGTGTGCCGGATCGCGTTGGACAGTAGGTTGCGCAGCACCCGGGCCAGTTCCGGGTCGCTGCCGTGGACGACCGGCCAGTGGCTGCCGGCGTCGGCGCGCAACCGGACGCCCTTGCGGGCGGCGGTGACGGCTTCGGCCGCCAGTGCCTCGGAGACGACCTCGCCCAAGGGGATCGCGGACAACGTCAACCGCAGTGCCCCGGAGCTGATCCGGGACAGCTGGAACAGGTCGTCGACCATGCCACCCAGGCGCTGCGTCTGGCGCCCAATGCGGTGCGCGTACTGGGCGACCTCGGCGGGGTCGGTGACCACCCGGTCAGCCAAAGCTTCGGTCATCGCGCGGATCCCGGCCAGTGGGGTGCGCAGGTCGTGGCTGATCCAAGTGACCAGCTCGCGCCGCGCCGCTTCGGCCGCCCGGTCCTGGGCGCGGGCTTCCCGCTGCCACGTCACCTCTTGCGCGATCCCCCGGCCGAGCAGCAGCCCGGTCGGCACGCTCACCGCGGCCACCGCGGCAGCCACCGCGAGCTCGGTGCTCAGCACCGGCGTGAACATCCACCCGTTGACGCCCAGCACCCCGGACAGCGTGGCGGCTACCGGCACCAGCACCAACACGGTGACCGCGGCGGTGATCGAGTATCGCCGCATCCGGTGCAGCAGCAGAGCGCCGAGCAGGGCCACCGGCAGGGTGCACAGCAACGCGACCAGGCCGACGTGACGCAGTTCGTCGAGCACCGCTCACTCCCCTGTCTGATTGCCGGCTCAGCCGGCCCCTGTCTGATTGCCGGCTCAGCCGGCCCCTGTCTGATTGCCGGCTCAGCCGGCCCCTGTCTGATTGCCGGCTCAGCCGGCCCCTGTCTGATTGCCGGCTCAGCCGGCGGAGCGGTCGTAGCGGTAACCCACACCCCACACGGTGGCGATCCGCCTCGGCGCGGTGGGATCGACCTCCACCTTCTCCCGCAACCGTCGCACGTGGACGGTCACTGTGGACTGGTCGCCGAACGTCCAGCCCCAGACCTGCTCGAGCAACTCGCTGCGGGAAAAGGCGCGACCAGGGTGCTGGATGAGGAAGCCCAGCAGCTCGAACTCCCGGACGGTCAGCGCCAACTCCTGCCCGTCCAGCACCGCCCGGCGACCGGCGACGTCCACCATCAGCCCGTCGTCGTCGATCGGTGACAGCTGGGTCCGCGGCTGTGCGGATCGGGCCCGGCGCAGCACCGAGGCGACCCGCAGCACGAGTTCCCGGGGGCTGAACGGCTTGGTGATGTAGTCGTCGGCGCCCAGCTCCAGACCGAGGATGCGGTCTTCCTCCTCCCCCAGGGCGGTGAGCATGACGACCGGCACCGGACCTGCCGCCCGCAACCGCCGGCACACCTCCAGCCCAGACAGGCCGGGCAGCATGAGATCGAGTACTACCAGGTCGGGTGGGCAGGCTTGGGCCGCGCGTAGGGCGTGCTCACCGTCGCCGGCGACGGTGACCTGGTAGCCGGCGCGGCTGAGATAGCGCCCGACGACGTCGCGCACCAGCACATCGTCGTCGACGACGAGCACCGCCCCGGCTGCGGTCATGTCTTAACGCTTTGCATGGCGCGGACCACCAGGGTGACTGCCGAGATCGCGAACAGGACCGCGGTGATGGCAAGCCAGCGCGGTGCGAACGGCTGCGCCGACAACCCCGATGCCGCGTGGTAAGCGCCGTTGGATACCCGCAGGATCAGCGGGGACCACACCAGCAGCAACAACCCGGAGACCACCGCGGGTACCCGTAGGTAGTTCAGCCACCGCACCCCGGCCACGGTCGCCCAGCCGGGGTGGCTGCGCAGCAGCAGCACCAGTGCGGCGTCGATCCCCGCGTACAGCGGGAAAAGCACCAGATCGTGGACGACGGCGCTGCCAACGAACCAGCCACCGGTCCCGATCACATCACCGGCCAGCAACCGGACCGCGGCGTAGCCGGCGACGACGAAGCTGGCCAGCAGCGCCAGCAGTTGCACCCCTTCGCGGCGGGTCACGGCTGCATCATCTTTGGCCCGGCAGGAACGTCATGCGGGTGACCCACTTGGTGTTGTGCACTCCAGGCAGGGCCGGCACTATCACCCGAGCCGGGAAACCGTGGTCAATGCTCAGATCCGCGCCGTTGACCCGCAGCGCGAGCAGGGCATCAGGTGCCCGTACCTGGCCAGCGGACAGCGTCGCCGAGCCGAAACCGCCACCGCGCTGCAGCGACTCGACGAGCAGGCTGGTGCCAGGTGCAGCGCCTACCATCGCGGCGAGGTCGGCCAGCCGCACCCCAGTCCAGGTCTGCACGCCGGTGGACCAGCCCTCCACGCAGGCGATTGGCAGCCGCGCGGTGTGCTGTGGCAGGGCCACGAGCTGGGCCCGGGACAGCGATGCGCTGGCCGCTCCGTGCAGCTCCAGCCGCCAGCCGGCGTCAACCGGGCCGATTCCGGCCTCGGCGGCGGTCTTGTTCACCTGAAAATCGGGCCCCATGTTCTGCCCACGCGGTGCCAGCAGGGCGGTGGATCGGGTCGTCCCGCCGATGGTCTGACCCACGCTGAGCCCGAACAGGGTCAGCGAACCGGCCGCGACCATGCCCAGCGCGCCCCGCCGCGAGATGGTCGCCGGGGCGGGATCCGGCGACACGAGGTGATCCGGATCGGGTTGCTCGGCGAAGGTCTGCGACACCGGGGTGCGCAGCTCCACCCGGAGGCTGCGGCCGCGCAGCGCGCTGACCATGGTGCGCAACCGAAACGCGACGTGGACGACGAACGCGGCGATGAACACCCACGCCCCGTAATAGTGCGCCTGGTAGAAACCGAATGGCCAGGCGTAGAAGTACTGGATGTTCATCACGCCTGTGACCAGCTCGAACACCGCGCCACCGACGAGTAGCAGCAGCGAGGCCCGTTCCACCAGCTGGGTCACCGAGCGGGCCGGTGGCCACTCGAAAAGCTTGGGCAACACCGACCACAACTTGGCCAGCACAACTGGGATGAGTACCAACCCCAGCGTCACGTGCACACCCTGGTTCACCCAGTACAGCCAGGACGGACCGGCCGGCCAGCCCGGCAGCCAGGAGCCGAGCAACCCCTTGTCGGGTGTGGTGTCGTTGCCGGGCGCCAGGTTCGGGTTGTAAGCGGCGTAGGACGCCAGGCCGGTGAGGAACAGCAGCGTGATGCCGGGCAGCAGCGCCACGCTGAGGATTGCGGTGAACCACGGGCCGCGCAGTGGGCTACGCCAGAAGCCGGCTCGAAACGGTCCCGGCGGGGGGTGCTCGGCTGCTCGATCGGCCCACCGGTCCAGCACACTCATGCTCGCAACGCTAGCGTTCCGGCAGGTTACTAGGGCTTACCGTCCGCTGACATAGCGCAGCTCGAGAAAGCAGCGGCCGGCGCGGTAGCGGTCCCCGGCCTGAAACCCGGCCAGAGCGGCGAGCGCGACGAGTGCCGTCAGCTCGGCGACCGCCCACGGAAACCACGGACCCGCAGCGCTGCCGATCACCTGGAGCCTGGCAGCGCCGCGCCACAGCCCAGCTCCGGGCTGTCCAGCCTCGACCAGCATGGTGCCGCCGGGTCTGAGCAGGGCGGCGCAGCGGCGCAGCAGGCGCAGCGGATCCC
>JAICHZ010000140.1 GCA_025924655.1 Pseudonocardiaceae bacterium
CGCTCGACCAGGATGACCGGCTCACATCGCTGGGCTGGTGGGGCATTCCCGAGGCGCTGCTGCAGGCGTGGTCGAGTGACAATCTGGTGTGACGCGGCCTCAATACCGCCAGCGGTGCGCAGCCACGACGTCATCCAGCGTGCGGTCCGCGGCCCATGCGGCATCGGACCGGCGCACCGCGAGGAACGCGCCGAGCAGCGGCTCACCGAGCATCGCGGTGAGCCGCTTGCAGCCGCTGAGCGCTTCTTCCTGCTCAGCGGGTGTGGTCGGCAGCCGGGTGAGTCCGTGGTCCGCGCGGTCCTGGTCACTCCACCCTCCGGGATCCGCCTGGATCGGCTCGCCTGGGTCGGCGCCGTCGCGCAGTCCCGCCACCCCGGACGCGATCACTGCGGCCAGCGCGAGGTACGGGTTGGCTGAGGCATCGGAGACCTTGAGCTCGACGTTGGCGTGATCGACGCCGAGCAGTTTCGAACCGAGGACATAGCGCAGCGGCGCCTCGCGGTTCTCCGCCCCCCAGAACTGGTAGGCGCCGGCGAAGTATCCGGGGCGCAGCCGGGCCAGTGACGGCACGCTCGGCGCGGTGATCGCGGCCAGTGCGCGCAGGTCGCGGAGCAACCCGCCCAGCCAGCCGGCGCCGTCGGGACCCGGGCGGTCTGCCGCAGCGTCGCTGCTGGCCAGCAGATTGCGTTCGCCCCGCCACACCGAGGTGTGCAGGTGCCAGCCGTTGCCTACGCCTGCCGCCGTGAACAGCGGCGCGAAACACGCCCGTAGACCATGTGACCTGGCCGCGGCGTGGATCGTCTGGCGGGTCAGCAGCTGCCGATCCGCGGCGGTGACCGGATCGGATGCGACGATGCTGAGTTCCATTTGAGCCGGTCCGTACTCAGCGTGCAGCTGGTTGACCGGTACGCCGTTGTCCGCCAGGTCGGCCAGCAGATCAGCCACGAACTCGTCCACCGCCAATAGGGCGTGCGGGCTGTAGGCGGGAGCCTGGTAGGCCAGCCGGGGTTCTCCGTCGGGATCGCCGGGATCCGCCTGAGTGAGGACGAACTCCAGCTCGTAGCCGGCTTTGATCTCCAAACCCTCCGCGGCGGCCGCCCGCGCCTGGGCTTCGAGCACCCCGCGCTGGTCGTATGGCCACGGCGAGCCGTCCACGGCGATCTGCCGCCCCGGAGCCCACGCCAACGCAGGCTGCCCGGCCAGCCGAGTCAGCCTACCCAGGTCCGGCACCAACCGGAGATCACCGGACGGGGTGGCCAGACCCTGATGCGCGAAGGTGATCCCGTCGTGGGTGTCGAACACCGCGAACAGTGGGGTCACCCCGATGCCGCGGGTGGCCACCTGGGGCAGCGACGCGATGGGCACTGTCCTGGAGCGCGGTATCCCGTTGTTGTCCGCCCACGCGATGGTCACCCCGACGACGCCGTTAGCCGCCAGGTCCGCAGCCAACGCCCGCGCATCGACCATGCCGATCCTCCCACCGCTTGCCTGGCCAACCATGTTTAAGGCCAGGCTAGCGTGCAGCACCGACCGCCAACGCGATGGCGCTAATGCCCACCGCCTCCATCGGATGCGGCAGCTGACCCAGAACTACCAGCCCGACCACCGAAGCCACCGCCGGCAGGAGCGTGAGCAGCAGCGCGAACTGAGCGCGATCGATTCGGCGCAGCACCACCTGGTCCAAAGCGTAGGGCAGCACCGTGGAGAGCACTCCCACTCCAGCGGTCATGACCAGCAAGGTCGGCGAACCCCAGGCCGGGCCCGTCCCCAGCGCCAGCGGGCACAACAGCACCGCGGCGATAGTGAACCCGACGGTCATGTCGTCGAGCCCGCTTCCGCCGCGGGCAACCTGCTTTCCGAGCACGATGTACGTCGCCCACATCAGCGCGGCGAGCAGCGCCAGCAGCAACCCGGCGCGGTTGACAGCCAACCTGACATCGGCGATGAGCACCACTCCTGTTGCGGCCAGCCCCAGCGCCACAACGTCACGCACGCTGCGAGAGCCCAGCGCGGCCACCGCCACCGGCCCGCAGAACTCCACGGCAACCGCAGTGCCGAGTGGCAGGCGCGCGATGGCCTCGTAGAACGCGACGTTCATCAGCCCTGTCACGATTCCGAAGCAAGCGGCGACGCCCAGCCGGTTGCCGACCCAGGCCGCGCGATCCGGGCGCCGCCAGGCCAGTAGGACCAGCGCCGCAACCAGCATCCGCAACCAGGCCACCCCCGCTGGGCTGACCTGGTTGAACAGCACCACGGCAAGGGCGGCGCCGAGGTACATCGAGCAGCCGCCGGCCACGAACAGCAGGGGTGGGGGAACATTCAGGCGCGGTACCCGGTTGGACGGAGTGTCCACCACCGGATCATGACTCACCCTTGCGCGCGACGGGGTGGGGGTGCGGTACTAGCTCCAGACACACAATGGTCACCTGGGGAACACAGCGCGGACAGCGTTCGTCTGCAACAGTGAGACCTTGGGATCCGATGTCAGGGTTGACGGGTGGCTCCCGTGAGTACCGCAGCCGGTTTGACCGGGCCTGGTCGCAAAGATCAGGCCACGACGGAGGGAGAAGCCATGACCAGCACGCTCACCCGCCCTGAGTTGACTGCTTCCGACCGTTGCGACCGGTGCAGCGCCGCCGCCCGTGTCCGAGCAGTACTGCCCTCAGGCGGAGAACTGCTGTTCTGCAACCACCACGCCCGCGAGCACTCGTCGAAGTTGAAGGAGATCGCGGCGGACATCCAGGCCAGCGACGCCTAGCCAGGCGGGATAGCTTGATCGCATGAGCACCCCAGATCTCGCTACGCAGAGCGGCGAAGACTCCGCCCCCGGCTCTGCACGACTTGACGAAGCCCAAGCGGCCGAACTACACAAAAAGATCGATGCCGCCTGGGAGCGCGACGCTAATCGAGTGATCCGTCGGGTCTTCACGTTCTCGAACTTCCGAGAACCATTCGCCCTGGCCACCCAGATCGCCCTGCTGGCAGAGGCGCAGGGCCACCACCCCGACCTGGAGGTGAGCTGGGGCAAGCTGGCGGTGACCTTCACGACCCACCACGCCGGTGGTCTGACCGAAGGCGATTTCCTGATGGCCGTCAAGATCGACGGTTTCGCACCGGCATAGCTGCTGATGGACCGCCGTCACAGCTATCGGGAACGCAGGTAGGCGATGCGTTTTTCGAGATCTTTGACGGTGGCCATGGCCGTAGGGGGACCGCCGCATGCGGTGCGGACCTCTTGATGGATCGCGCCGTGTGGCCGATCGGTGCGGTGGTGGGCCATCGCGACGAGAGTGTTGAGTTCCCGACGCAGCTCGGTGAGTCGTTGGCGCACCGTCGGTGTCTGGGTCTGCACCGACGGCCCAGCGCGCTCGCCGGAGCGCTGCGTTGCGCGACCCACCTGCTGTTGCTGGCGCTGTTGCAGCAGCGCCCGCATCTGGTCGGGCGCCAACAGCCCGGGTAGGCCGAGGTAGTCCTGCTCGTCCTCGGTGGTGGCGAAGGCTGCCGTACCGAAGGACGCCCCATCGTAGATCACCTGGTCCAGCTCGGCGTCGGCGCCCAACGCGGTGAACGCCCGCTCCTGCTCGCCAGGTTCGTCACGCTGCGCGTTGGCCAGCGCAAGCGCCTCGTCATCCCAGCCCTCCGCGGCCCGGTGCGGTGCACCGAGGACGTGATCGCGCTGTATCTCGAGCTCACTGGCCAAGCCCAACAGCACCGGCACGCTGGGCAGGAACACCGTCGCGGTCTCGCCGGGTCGCCTGCATCTGACGAACCGGCCCACCGCCTGGGCGAAGTACAGCGGGGTAGCTGCCGATGTCGCGTACACGCCGACGGCGAGTCGGGGCACATCAACGCCTTCGGACACCATCCGGACCGCGACCAGCCAGCGCTCGTCGGAGTCGGCGAACGCCGCGATCCGTCCGGTGGCCGAGGGGTCGTCGGACAGCACCAACACCGGCTCGCGACCGGTGACCGTTGCCAGAATTCCGGCGTAGGCCCGTGCGGTGATGTGGTCGGTGGCGATCACCAGCCCGGCTGCGTCGGGCAGCGCGCCGGCACGTAGCTGGGTAAGCCGGGTGTGCGCGGCGCTGAGCACCGCCGGCATCCACTCCCCCGCCGGGTCCAACGCGGTGCGCCAGGCCCGGGCGGTGTGCTCGGCGGTGAGCGGCTCGCCCAGCCGCGCCGAGTACTCCTCCCCCGCACTCGTCCGCCAGCGGGCCTCCCCCGAGTAGGCGAGGAACATCACCGGCCGCACCACCCCGTCGGCCAGCGCCTCGGCGTACCCGTAGAAGTGATCGGCGACGGAGCGCAGCGCACCGGCGCCATCGGGTTCGTAGTTGATGAATGGGATCGGGGTGTCGTCGCTGCGGAAGGGGGTCCCCGTCAGGGCAAGCCGGCGAACCGCCGGCGTGAACGCCTCCCGCACTGCGTCACCCCAGCTCTTGGCGTCTCCGCCGTGGTGGATCTCGTCGAGCACCACCAGGGTGGCGCGTCCCTCGGTGCGCACCCGATGAAGCGTCGGGTGCGCCGCGACCTGGGCGTAGGTGACCGCGACACCGTGATAGTCGCGAGAGGTGGCGCCAACCGAGTTGCGGAAGTCGGGGTCCAGCGCCAGACCGACCTCGGCGGCCGCTGCCGCCCACTGGTGCTTGAGGTGCTCGGTCGGGGTCACCACGGTCACCGCCTGCACCGTCCGGTCGGCCAGCAGCTCCGCTGCCACTCGCAAGGCGAAGGTCGTCTTGCCGGCACCCGGCGTGGCGACTGCGAGGAAGTCCCGTGGCGCGGTGGCCAGGTACCGGGCCAACGCTCTGCGCTGCCAGGCCCGTAACGGTCGGCGCGACGATTCGGTGTCGGGGGTGGTGTCGGCGGGGCGGAGCACGGCGGGCGGGGCACTCCCTTCGGGCGCTGACGCGCCCGTGAGCGGCGATACGAGCCATAGCTCTCGATCGCCACTCACGGGCTGGGGTAGCCGCACGCTACCTGCCTCGGCGGGTCACGCTGTGCGCACTCCGGCGAATGGACCATCCTGGAAGGCGACATGGATACTCCCGTGGAGCCCATCGCTGAGCCTCCCGCCAGCGGTCCCGGTCGCCCTGCTGCCGAGCCCACCGGTGGGCAACCCCGGCGCGCCCCGCTGCGCCTGATTTCCCGGACCGCGACGAAGGCCTGGAACGACAGCTTCATTTCGCTGTCCGCCCAGGCAGCGTTCTGGATGACGCTGTCGTTGCCGCCGCTGCTGCTGGGAATGCTGGGCAGCCTCGGCTTCGTCGCCGGCTGGTTCGGCCCGGCCACCGTCGAAGTTGCACAGCGGGAAATCGTGCGGTGGGCCACCACGGTGTTCAGCGCCGATGTGGTCAACGAGATCATCCGTCCAACGGTGTCCGACATCCTCACCCAGGGGCACAGCTCGATCGTGTCGGTCGGGTTCGTCATCTCCCTGTGGGCCGGTTCCTCGGCGCTGGCATCCCTGGTGGACTCGATCACCGCCGCTTATCAACAGCACACTGTCCGCCACCCGGTGTGGCAACGGACCTTTGCCCTGTTGCTTTACGCGGTGGCACTGATCGGATCAGTGTTCGTACTGCCGCTGACTGCGCTCGGCCCGGGCCTGATACCTGATCTGTTCCCGGCGGCAATGCGACACACGGTGGCTCTGCTGCTCAACATCTTCTATTACCCCGGG
Organism: Pseudonocardiaceae bacterium; assembly: GCA_025924655.1. Classification (GTDB taxonomy): domain Bacteria; phylum Actinomycetota; class Actinomycetes; order Mycobacteriales; family Pseudonocardiaceae. The sequence goes on from JAICHZ010000140.1 coordinate 5,681, forward strand.
CTCGGCGTGTTGCTGATGGTCGGACTGGCCACGCTCTACAAGGTGGTGCTACCCAACAAGTTGCCGTGGCACCGAGGGCTTCCGGGCGCCGTAGTGGCGATGACGGTATTCCTGATCACCAGCACCGGGCTGCGGTTCTACATCTCGTGGGTAGGTGGCACCGGGTACACCTACGGGGCGCTTGCCACTCCCATCGCATACCTGCTGTTCTCGTTTTTCATCGCGATGGCGATCCTGCTCGGCGCCGAGTTCAACAGCGCGATCGAGGAGATCTGGCCGGCCCATCCGACCCGGCGCGAACGGCGGCAGGCGACGGCTCCCGTCGCGGGCGGTACTGGCGTCGCTCAGCCGCTGAGTGACCCTGAGTGGTAACGCGCCACATCGCCCTGGCCACCGAGACCCACTTCCGCGACTCGGGCCAGCAGCGCCTGCCGCGCCGGCAGGGAGACTCCGTCGAGCGCATCCTGATCGAGCTCCACCCGGAATCCGGCGCGACCCAGCAGCCGGACCCGCAGGTCGCGGACCGCAACGCGGTGCTCCGCAAGGTATCGGCGGCCAGCCAGCTCAGCCCGCTCGACCAACGCCAGCCGCTCGACTGTCACCGGGATCCCGACGGCGATCCGGGAGGCCAGGCACGGCGTGCTCGGCTTGTCGCGCACCGACAGGTTCCAGTGCGCCGCCAGCAAACGCACGGTCTCCTTGGTAGCGCCCACCTCGGCGAGCGGCTCGCGCACCCCGAGCTCAGCAGCCGCCCGCAAGCCCGGGCGGTGCGCGGCGCGGCGGTCATCGAGATGCGTGCCGGTAGCGACGTGGGCGAAACCCCTGCGCTGCGCGACACCGCACACAGCGGCGAGCACGGTGCGCTTGCAGAAGTAGCAGCGATCGCCGGCATTGGCCCGGTAATCCGGATCGACGTGCTCGTCGGTAGCCAGCACCAGCAACTGCGCCCCGATCTGTCCGGCGACGCGCCGGGCGGCTGCTAGCTCCGCGCGCGCCAGGCTGGGCGAGTCCGCAATGGCGGCCAGTACGGCATCGGTACCAAGCGCCCGGACGGCTGCAGCCAGCACCACCGCCGAGTCGACCCCGCCCGAGAAGGCCACCACCAGCCCGTCCAGGCGTCCCAGCCGGTCGAGCAACGCCGCCGCAGCGGAGGTAGTGACGACGGAATCCGCAGTGTGCATGGTCAACGATCCTCGCATGCGAACAGCGGCACCGTGAGATAGTCGGCACCGTGGTCGACTCAGCACCGCACCCATCGCGAGACGTCAGCGCTATCGCCCGGCTGGATTCCGATCGCAGGCGACGCACCGCCGTGCCCGAAGTCATCTTCGCCGAGGGCAAGACCGAGGAGCAGACGCTGCACCTGCTCGCCGCGCAGCGCAACTGCGAGCCCGGGTTCCCAGCGCTGGCCACCCGGTGCCCTGACGGTGTCCTGCGCCAGGCGCCGAGCTGGTTTGAGACCGAGCCGGTGCTGGCTGACCCGATCGGGCGCACCGTGATCGTCGGGGCGCTGCCGCCAGCCCGCGGGTTCGTCGCCGTGCTCACCGGAGGAACCTCGGACCTGCCGGTCGCGCGCGAAGCGATCGCCACTTTGCAGGCGCTCGGCGCCGGACACCGGTTGATCGCCGACGTCGGGATCGCCGGACTGCACCGGCTGCTCGCGCACCTCGACGAGCTGGCCGTGGCCGACTGCGTGATCGCGATCGCCGGAATGGAAGGCACCCTGCCTGGGGTGGTCACCGGGCTGATCCGAGCACCGGTGGTCGGGGTACCCACCAGCGTGGGTTACGGAGTGAGCGCGGGTGGGCACGTCGCCGCGGCGACCATGCTCGCCTGCTGCGCGCCGGGGTTGTCCGTGGTCAATATCGACAACGGATTCGGCGCTGCGGCGCACGCGGTCAAGATCGTCGCGAGGGTGCACGGTGACTGACCCTAGGGCGGCGTATCTGGACTGCACCGCCGGCGTGGCCGGTGACATGCTGCTCGGTGCGCTGCTCGACGCCGGCGCTGACCTTGCTGCGGTACGCGCCGCGGTGACCTCGCTCGGGGTGCCCGATCTGGACGTCACGGTCTCGCAGACCCGGCGCTGCGGGCTGCGCTGCGCGCGCACTGTGGTCGTCACTCCGGCCACCGATCAGCCCACCCGGGGATTGGCCGAGGTGCTCGCCGCCATCGAGCAAGCCCCGCTGGGCGCGGCGGCCGCTCGGGCAGCCGCCGCCACATTCCGGCTGCTCGCGGACGCGGAGGCCGCGGTGCACGGCATCCCCGCCGAGTTGGTGCATTTCCATGAGGTCGGGGCCGCTGACGCTCTCGCGGATGTGGTCGGCACCGCCGTCGCGGCCGAACAGCTCGGCTTGCTCGCCGACGGCGCGCTGGTGGCGTGCTCGGCGCTGGCGGCCGGCAGCGGGACCGCGCGCAGCGCGCACGGCACGATCCCGGTTCCAGCACCCGCCGTGCTGCAGATCGTGGCTGATCGTGGGCTGTCGCTGACCGGCGGGGATCTCGCGGGGGAACGCAGCACGCCCACCGGGGCAGCCCTGGTCGCGATCCTGGCGACGCCCGGGCCGTTGCCACCGATGACGGTGGACGCGGTGGGCAGCGGTGCCGGGCGGCTGGACACCCCGGAGCGACCGAACATCACCCGGCTGGTGATCGGTCGCCGCACCGAACCGGGGTCGGCGCCTGGCCCCGCGGAGCCAGTCACCGTGGTGGAGACCACCGTCGATGATCTCGACCCGGAGCTGTGGCCGGGGGTGCTGCTCGCGGTCCGGGCGGCCGGAGCCTGGGACTGCTGGACCACCGCCACCGTCGGCCGACACGGCAGGCCTGGGCAGGTGCTCACCGCGCTGTGCGCCGAGCAGATCCGCCCGGCGGTGGTGGATGCGGTGTTCCGGCACAGCACCACGCTGGGCGTACGGTGGTCTGCCTGGCAACGCACCACGCTGCCACGCATCACCGTCCCGGTCCCGGTGGGGCCTCCTGGGGCCGAGCAAGAGATCAACGTCAAGGTTGCCACCGGACCGGGAGGGCAGCAGACTGTCAAGCCAGAACTGGCCGACGCCCAGCGCGTCGCCAAACTACTCGGTTGGCCGGTGCGCCGGGTGTGTGAGGCCGCCCTGTCGGCTTACCATCATGACCGTCCGGCTGGCGTGGTAGCGCCATGAGTGCCGACCTCGCCGGATCTCACGTGCTGCTCACCGGCGCGACCGGGTTCTTGGGGCAGGCGACTCTGGAGCGGCTGCTGTCGAGCTACCCGGACACCCATGTATCGGTACTGATCCGGCCCCGGGGGGAGCGCGCCGCGACCGACCGGCTCAGCGCGTTGCTCCGCAAAAACGTCTTCCGCCCGTTGAGTGAGCGCCTCGGCGCGGAGGAGTTGGCGCGGCTGGTGCGCGAGCGGGTCACGGTCATCGAGGGTGGCCTCGGTTCGGTCACCCTGCCCGCCGATCTCGACGTCGTGATCCACGGTGCCTCCACGGTCTCCTTCGACCCCCCGGTCGACGAAGCTTTCCGCACCAACGTCTCGGGTGTGGCAGCCCTCTATGAGGCACTGACCGGCTCGCCGCATGTCGTGCACATCTCCACCGCCTACGTCGCGGGCACCCGCAAGGGCGTCGTCACTGAGGTGGCACTGGACCACGCCGTGGACTGGCGCCTCGAGCTGGAAATGGCGCTGGC